>JAIRKX010000221.1 GCA_031259805.1 Prevotellaceae bacterium
GTTTCAAGGTTTGAAACTCCCGTTTCAAAGTTCAAAACACAAGTTTCAAAGTTCAAAACACAAGTTTCAAACTTTAAAACACAAGTTTCAAAGTTTGAAACGGGAGTTTCAAAGTTCTAAACACAAGTTTCAAGGTTTGAAACTCCCGTTTCAAGGTTTAAAACTCCAGTTTCAAGTCGTGCTGTTGATATGTATGCCCGAACGGGCAATCGGCGCCTTACGGAATCATAAGAATCATCCTTTTCAAGCGTTACAAAAACAAAAACCGCCCAAAAAGTGGGGGAAATAACCGCGAAGAACACTTAATGAAAGAGCAAAGGACACAAAGATAAAGTTAAATTAGAAGAGGAAGCTTTTACCCGATTACTCATAGGGGAGAGGGGCGCTTTTTTAATCCCTTGCGAACTTTACGGTTATTTTTCTTTTTAGACGGTTCTCGTTTGAAAAACAGGTTTACATTTGCTGTTGGTTAACTATAGTCGAATTAACGGTTTTCTTCGGTTGCAGTACAAGCGGCTCCCTTATTTCGGGATACGAAAAGTAAGCCGGTTCATTCGTTACATCGCTCAGCGGGCTTCTCGTTTCATGCTGGCAACCGACCAGAAAGGTTACCGTTACTACGCAGAGCATGGCTGAGTAAATAACAACATCTAAAAATTTAACGATTCCTTTTTTTGAGTTCATAAAAATTAAAGTTTGCTGTTTATGATAAGATGCAAAATAGCATCAAAACGCTGCACGGAGAGCAAAAAAAATTAGAAACTCGTACGTAGTCCACACCCCAAAAGGAAGGTAAACGGTCGATCGGTGCGGATGCTTTGCGGCTGGTTTTCATAGGGAATGAAGTAGCGCACGCCGGGTTCGATGTAAATACTAAATTGTTTGTAAAAACGATATTCAGCGCCTAATTGTCCGTTCAGCGACCATTGAAGGCCGTGGATGCTTTCCTTGTCTATGTGCGTTCCCGCATCGGCTATCGTTGTGCTGTTGGCGGCAAGCCCTTTTTCAATCATGCCGCCGCCGGCCGCATAGAAGGAGAACCGCCGGCTATCTACAATCCGGTAAACGACATTGATCGGTATTCCGAGATAATGCAATTGCTTTTTGATCGTCGAAGGGTCGCGACTGTAGGTATATTCCGATGAGAGATACGTATAAACCACTCCCGACTCCAGCGCCCAGCGCGACGTGAGAAGATTAAACCGGACGGTAATGCCGAAGGAAAGCGGCAGGTGATGCCGTGTATCTGTCAGTTGGCGGCTGGGTGGCGCTCCGGGACGACCCGGCGGCGGTTGTGCTATAGAGATACTGTTTGTTGTGTTTGAGAAATCCATTCCGCCGGACTGTCCGGACAATAAAGCGATCGACCATTGTTTTTTCGTCGTTTTGGCCGGTAGCGTTTCGTCGGCGCCGGTCAACGGAAAAGCGGACAACGAATCGTGTTGTACGGCGTTTGATTGTGCATTTGATTGCCCGCCGGTTGTATTTTCGGCAATCTGTTCTGCCGGATGTGGGGTCAGTGATTGGGTGGAGTCTGTGGCCTGTACATTTGATTCTGTAAGGATTGTCGGGGCTTTTGTGTCGGATGGAATAGCCGGCGGCGTTACCGTGACTTTAGTCCGGTAAATCGTTTGGGAATAAACGGTCGACGGCTGTACCGACGAAGTTTTACCCGAACCGGACGTGCGGGCCGGCGCCGGTTCCTGTCCGGTAGTGGCCGCAGGAGAATGGATAGCGCCGGCGACGGGCGGCTTAACCGGCCTCTCCTGTTTTGTAACCAATGGGGGCAGTACAAAAAACAAGGCCACCGCTGCAGCTACCGCCGAACCTGCGGTAAACCATATGGCCACGGCTCTTCGCCGTTTTGATTGTGACAGTCGCCGGTTGATAATGTCCCAGTCGGCAGCGGTTACGGGTTGTTCATAATCAACTAATCGGGATTGTAGCGTCGCTTGTTCCCGTGCTTCGTCGGTTTTGTTCAGACGTTGGCAAATAGTTTCCCAGTCGCTTGGTTCTACGGGCGATTCATAAGTAAGCATTTTTTGCCGTAAACTATTTTTTACGTGGTTATCGTTCATTTATTTACTTTTTCACTTTCCAATATCATTTTTTGCAGCCAACTGCGGGCGCGCATATATTGTGAACGCGAAGCGCTTTCGGTAATATGCAGCAATCCCGCAATCTCCTGATGCGAATATCCTTCGACGGCATACAGGTTAAACACCATCCGAAAGCCCGCCGGCAGGGTGGCTATTTTTGCTACCAGTTCGTCGGCCGACAGTTTTTCAAAAACGGAATAATCCGCTGCCGGTATGTCGGTCGCATAACCATCGTGTGCTTTCAGCACATCTTTCTTTCGCAGATATCCCAATGCCATGTTGACAAACAATTTTCTCATCCATCCTTCAAAAGAACCTTCTCCTTTATAAGCGTCTATTTTTTTAAACAGCTGGATAAACCCGTCGTGCAACAAATCGCGTGCGGCATCGTAATTATCCGCGTATCGCACACATACGCCCATCATTTTAGTCGCGTATTTATCGTACAGTTGTTTTTGGGCTATACGATTTCTTTTGACGCAACCGGCAATCAGTTCGCTTTCGTCCGCAGGGGAATCATATCTGTTTTTATACGCTTCCATTTACAAAGATGCAAATATAGTCAAAAACGCTGCATGTCGTTTGTTATTTTTTATCGGCAAAGGACCTCATGCCATCAGGTATATCTTATCCGCTGCCCCGGACGGATAATGCTTGTCCGCGTTATTTTATTGAGTCGGCACAGTTTGCTGACCGGCACGCCCGTCCGCATAGCAATGTGTCCTAAGGTATCGCCTCTTTTGACGGTATAGAAACGGATTTTCTCAATTTCCTTGATATATTCAAAATTTGCGGCGCATACGTAGAGCGTGTCGCTGTGGGGTGTACAAGTGGTGAAATTGATAATATCGTTGGGGTTGATGGGCACGCCTAAGTAGCGGAACTCGTAATGCAGGTGTGGGCCGGTGGAGCGACCGGTGCTGCCGCCCCACCCTACGGCCTCGCCGGCTTTGATGGCTTGATTGGGTGTAACCAGTAATTTATTTAAATGAGCATAGACGGTTTCCAATCCGTTGTAATGACGTACTACGACATAGTAACCATACGTCCGGCTGCGTTGGGCGATGCGCACTTTCCCGTCGAATGCGCAGCGTACCGGGTCGCCGACACGGAGTTTAATGTCGATGCCATAGTGATGGCGAAATTGCCGGCGGAAGCCGAAGTCGGACGTAATCCGGTTGACGATGGGGTGGTGATACCCGGATACATCAATAATAGCGCTGTCAGGCGTATCTACCAGCCGGATTTCGTAGGGATTGACTTTGGCGTTATGCCAAATTTGATTATAGATAGCATGCGCCGGAAATTCGCTGCTGTCGGCGGAGGCGCTGTCGACGACGTCAAATATCTCCTCTACAGTATCCTCATCCAGCGAAAGCGCTTCGACATCCTCCTCAATGACGGCGTATGCCGCCGTATCGTCTGCCGCGACGGAATCTGTTACCGGAAACGGCTGTGCATAGCATTCCAAAGCGAGGCATAGGAGTAAAAGGATAGCGGTAATACGATAGTTTTTACATGTCAATTTTTGCATATTTGGCATGTGCTTCGATAAATTCGCGGCGCGGCGGTACATCGTCGCCCATCAACATGGAGAAAATGCGGTCGGCTTCGGCGGCATTTTCAATCGTTATCTGCCGTAATACGCGGTTGGAGGGGTTCATGGTGGTTTCCCACAGTTGCTCAGGGTTCATTTCGCCCAATCCTTTGTAGCGTTGTACGTGAATGCCGCCGTCTTTGCCTTTGCCGATCCGTTCAATGGCGGAGAGGCGTTCCTCGTCATTCCAGCAATATTGCTCTTCGCGGCCTTTTTTTACTAAGAAGAGCGGCGGGGTGGCAATATACAGGTAGCCGTTTTTAATCAGGTCTTGCATGTGGCGGAAGAAGAAGGTCATAATCAGGGTGGCAATGTGGCTTCCGTCTACGTCGGCATCGGTCATTATGATGATTTTGTGGTAGCGGAGTTTGTCGAGATTCAGGGCTTTGCTGTCTTCTTCGGTGCCGATGGTAACGCCCAGGGCGGTATAGATGTTTCGGATTTCGTCGCTTTCAAATACTTTATGCTCCATTGCTTTTTCGACGTTCAGGATTTTCCCGCGTAATGGCAGGATGGCCTGAAACAGGCGGTCGCGGCCTTGTTTGGCCGAGCCGCCGGCCGAGTCGCCTTCGACAAGGAAGATTTCGCATTTTGCCGGATCGCGGTCGGAGCAGTCGGCCAGTTTGCCGGGCAGCCCCGAACCGGACATGACGGTTTTGCGCTGTACCAGTTCGCGCGCTTTCCGCGCCGCTTGACGCGCCGTAGCCGCCAGTATGACTTTTTCGATAATCTGTTTGGCGTCGCGCGGGTTTTCTTCCAGATAATTGTTTAGCGCTTCGCTCACCGCTTGCGATACCGCTGCCATTACTTCGTTATTCCCTAATTTTGTTTTGGTTTGTCCTTCAAATTGCGGTTCGGCCACTTTGACCGATATGACAGCTGTCAGGCCTTCGCGGAAGTCGGCCGGGTCAATATCGAATTTCAGTTTGGCCAGCATGCCGTTTTTCTCGGCATAGCCTTTAAGAGTGGTGGTCAGTCCGCGGCGGAATCCCGAAAGGTGCGTGCCGCCTTCAATCGTATTGATGTTATTGACGTAGGAGTGTACATTTTCGCTGAAGCCGGTGTTGTATTGCATGGCTACTTCGACAGGCAGGCCGGTTTTGTCGGTTTCCAGATAGATGGGTTTTTCCGTCAGCTTGTCGCGCGTGCCGTCGAGGAAGGTAACAAATTCGAGGAGTCCGGTTTCGGAATAGAAGTGGGAGGAGTGGAAGCAGGTTTCGCCGGCTTCGTTTTCTTCGCTTTCCCGCCGGTCGGTAATATGCAGGTTGATTCCTTTGTTGAGGAATGCCAGTTCGCGCAAGCGTGTAGCCAGTATTTCGTAGTTGTACTCGGTGGTGAGTTTGAAAATGTCAGGGTCGGGTTTAAAGGTAATGATCGTGCCGGTTTTGTCGGACAGTCCTACTTCTTGCACGTCGCACAGCGGGACGCCGCGATGGTATTCCTGCCTGTAGATTTTTCCTTCGCGGTGGACTTCGGCTACCAGCGAGCTCGAGAGCGCATTGACGCACGATACGCCTACTCCGTGCAGTCCGCCGGATACTTTGTAGCTGCCTTTGTCGAATTTGCCGCCGGCATGCAGGACGGTGAGTACGACCTCAAGCGCCGATTTTCCTTCTTTTTGCATGATTCCCGTAGGGATACCGCGTCCGTCGTCGGCTACCGTTACAGAGTTATCTTCGTTAATCGTTACAAAGATATTGTTGCAGTAACCGCCCAGCGCTTCATCAATTGAGTTATCTACCACTTCGTATACCAGATGGTGCAGTCCGCGCGAGCCGACGTCGCCGATGTACATTGACGGGCGTTTGCGCACCGCTTCCAATCCTTCCAGTACTTGAATATTTTCCGCCGAGTAGTTATTGGCGATATTGTTCTCATTCTCTATCATCGTGTGCAGTATTATTTAGTATTTTTAAAAAAGCGTACAAAGATACAAAAAAAATGGGAAGCATTGAGGATTGATAGATTTGGCGAGTGGGGGCGGCTGCGCTGCTTCTGTTCCTGTAATTTTGCAGTCTGTAATTATGAAAAGGAATATCCGGGCAAAAGAGTAGGGGGAATATTAAAAGAAGGGTTTATATCAAAACATTCGAATGTGTCTGCTTCGCGTTCTTCGGATGTTGAAGCGATTTCGTTTTTTGTGGTATCCAATTCCACCTCCCCTACCCTATCTCAAAATTTGCTAATGAACAATCGTTTATAATGATATTTCTCTACACATGGCTGGGGGATTACAGGCATTCGATATTCCGGCGTCCCAATTTGGGGCGCGTTTTCCGTGTGTGCGGAAAGTGTCTCCCAATTTGGGGCGCGTTTTCCGTGTGTGCGGGAAGTGTCTCCCAATTTGGGGCGCATTTTCCGTGCGTGCG
>JAIRKX010000069.1 GCA_031259805.1 Prevotellaceae bacterium
TACATGAAAATGAAAAAAACACTGCTACTATCTTTGTTATCACTCGCTTCGCTCTCTGTATGGGGGCAAAGCGTGGTACGTATTACGCAACTCGGCGCCGATTACGCCGCCGCGCCGCCCACCGTCAGCTTTCGCGTCTATTGGGACAGCGCGCCTGACAATATTACTCATCTTGACAGCGTGTGGCTGTTCGTCGACTACCAGCCCATCGCCGCCAACGGCTCGTTGGGCGCATGGACGCCGGCGACGTTGAGCGCGCCTGCGGCTAATGCGCCGGGGACGGTCATTGCTGGGTCGCTCAATGGAAGAGGTTTTTACCTGCGCGGCACGACGCCGACGTTTAGCTCGACCGTTACGGTTGCGCTCGACGGGCTGGTGGCCGGCGACCGCTTCAACTGGTGCGCCTACGCCTCCGACTATCCGCCCAACGCTACGGAAGGCGCAGGATACTATGAGTTACACGGCACGCCGCCATTCCTGATTAATGGCGCAATTACCGAACCGACGCGGCATTATACCGGCTGTATTACCTCGCTGACCGACCGCACCGGCTGTCCGGGGCTGGTGCCGTCGCCTACGGCGGTTACCGACTTCACCGTATCGGAAGATACCATTTGCGTCGGCGAAGGCGTAACGCTCGAAGCTATCGCCACCGGCGCTACGATGTACAGCTTTAACGGCGGTCAGACATGGATTCCGGCCACCGCTTCGACGACGACTATCGTGTTTCCTACGCACGATACCGTCTATACCGTACATGTAGCAAACGCCGCCGGCTGTTCGGCCACCGCGCCGGCGGAGACGGTAACGGTACATCCCCTGCCGATCGCCACATTCAACAGCCCGCCTTCGACCGCCTGCGCCGGCAGTTTGGTTACATTAACCGTGGGCGACGGCAGCGGCTCCTACTGCTTCTCGCAACACTGCTCCGCCAGCGTACACAACCCTTACGCCAGCGGCAACGACGACCCGACCGAATACGACTGTATCTTTGAAAGCGCTACCTGCACGTTTGAGACTTCCAACAGCTATGCGGTTACGATGCCCGATTCGGGGAACGTAACCGTCTGCGTGCGGGTCGTCAACGAGCACGGCTGCTTGGACAGCGCCTGTATAACGATTGGCGTTATGCCGGTGTCTGTGCCTGTCCTTGCGGGCGGCGGGGCGTACTGCGACAACGCCGATCTCAGTTGCTTCGGCGAAACAGGCTACAGCTACCAGCTGCAGGACGGTTTGACGCAAGCCGTCGGTGCACCGCTCAGCGGCGCCGGCGCACCGCTGAACTTTCCGATTACGGTTACCGGCGCGTATACGGTAGTGGCTACCGACGTCGCTACGAGCTGTGTGGTGAGAAGTAACGCGCAGGCGGTTACGGTGGATACGTCGCCGACGGCTCCTGCGCGCATCACGGCTGACTATACCTGTTCCAATTCACCGGTTACGCTGACGGTATCCGGTGGTTCCAATGGCTCCGGCGCCCGCTATGAGTGGGGTACGGGCGCGACGCCGGGTGTAAGCCCGCTATCGCCGGCTGTTACGGTCGCTAATTTCATAGACACGCCTTCCGTCGTTACAACTTATTGGGTGCGGCGAATCGGCACCACCGCGTGCCGCGATACGACAGCCGGCGTTACTCTGCATGTACCGGTAGCTGTAATCAACGGCACGGTAGGGCGCGACCAACCGGTGGGCGCCGGGCAATGCCAAATCGGACTGGTACCGGCAGGCGGCTATTGCCGCGATTTGATTGCCGACGGCGCCATTTGTTATACCGGTTGCCAGAACAAAGAAGATCCCACGAAAACATTAGAGATGAAAGCCGCGAGATCAGCGAACGGTACTTCTACGACGCCGCCTGCCTGCCCGGCGGGATGGCGACGCATTTACGCATCGGAATTACAATGTTACGAGACATATACCGGTACGGATGGTGGGCATACAACAGTGTCCGATACCGGACAAAGCCAGGGCAATTCCTGTATAAGCAGCGGCACTTGTTATATAGCTAATGCCGGTGGTGGCACTGCCTTTTGTAGCGGCCCTCCGTATTCTACATGGCGCTGGAGTTGCGGCTACGCTACAATATGCGTGCGCTAAACGGCGCGTTAAAAAAAGAGTTAAAAAAAAGAAAAGCCCCTGCCCTCCGGCGGGGGCTTTTTAGTTGAAAAATCTCCTAACCCCGCAACGGAGTGAAGAGACAAAGTCGTCGCCCCGTTCATCTGTTTTCATCTCTCGCGGGCACGCCTTACGCTTTATTCCGCCACCAGATTCCGGTAATGTTCGTACCGTTCCCATACCTTCTGTACGAAATTTAGCGTCTCCACGCCGTTGAAACGTCCCGACGGGATGTATTCGCCCGTGTAGTGCAACTCGTACCGCATGAGCGGGATGGCGGCGGCGACCTCGTCCCACCGGTTGGGGTCTTTTTGTTGCGACCGGGCAAAGGTGCGGCATTCGCCGATACGGTTGAGGCCGGCATTGTAGGCGGCAAGGGTAAATTTGAGGTGGTTTTGTTCGTCGGTGTCGGACAGTGACGGGTCGTTGTGTAAAAAAGCCAGCAGGCAGACGCCTGTCCGAATATTGTCTTCCGGCTCGGTGAAGTCGGAGATGTTGAGTCCGGCGGCGGTAGCCGGCATCACCTGCATCAGGCCGTAAGCGCCGCGCGGCGACACAATGTCAGGGCGGAAACGCGACTCCTGACATATCAGCGCCGCCAGCAGCCGCCAGTCCCACTGAAGTTGGCGGGCGTATTTTCGAATCAAATCGTCGTAAGGCGAGAGGGTAGGGCAGGGCGACGAGGCGTCGCCGGACGGCTGCCGGATACGCCCCGACGGCGACAGGCTTTGGCGGGTGCTGTGAACGTGCGTTGCCCAGCGGCTCAGCAGTCTGATCATCTCTCTGTGGCGGGCATCGACCACCCACACCGAACTGTCGGGGAGGGCAAAAGCAGCGGTTGGGTAGCGGTCGTGCCCCTGCGAAAAATAGTCGGCGCGGGAGCAGACCATGACGTCTACCACGCCGTCGGCCAATTGCTGTCGCCGTTCATCTGCCGTCGGCACGATGTCGATACGGTAGCGGCAGTTGTGGGCGTCGGCAAAACGACGAATCATTTCCAGCTGGTAGCCCATCGGCTCGGCGCGATAGAGGAAATAGTCGCGGGGATTACCGCTGATGGCGTAACGGAGGATATCTTTGACAGTGCGTTGCGGAATTTCGTCTATATACCATTCGACGCGGGTTTCCGGCGGCGTCAGGGCCAATGCCGCCCCGCACAGGAAGGCGACAAGCCACAGCAGGCAGCGCCGGTTATGCTTCTTTTTCCGGTTGCCGGGGTTCGGCAGGGTGGTCGTATTCAGGGGTATCAATGCAGGCGCCATGTCATCAACGTAATTGGATTCCCGTCAGGGAGAACGTACCGGCAGAGACCCTGCGTCTTTGCGTCTCCTCAAGGGCTACTGAGGGTGTTTTGTTGTTTAAATAAGGTGAAAGCAAGGTTCTTCTTCTCATCCTTTCTCTCCTGCTCTTAATTAAAGAACCAAGAAATGCCCAGCTTCAGGACTGTTTGAAGACGGATGTAATGTAAGGCCGAGAAGTAATTGTTATCCGGCCAGCCCTGCGAGACGTTCACGATCTTGGCAAAAATCGTGGCATGTTTCCATTTCATATTCAGGAATAAGTCGAGGTAGGGGTACTCTCCGATTTTGTGCATGCGCTGCTGGTGAAACGCGCCCGCGCCCGGATTGTAGGCGTAGGCATAATATAAGGTGTTAAAATAAGCATCGACGCCAATCTGCGCCGTCAGTACGTTTTTGACTAATTCGCCTTGCAGGTAATAGGTAAAGTTGGCGCTCAGCAAGGGTAGGGGGAAGGCTGCACTGGTCGAATGCTGCACCAGCAGCCGGTGGTCGAAGTGCAACAGCCAGAACGTGAAATCCTTTTTCAGCGAGCCGGCAAACAGGCTGATCTCACTATTGTGCTGCACCGGAAGGGCGTCGGTGTTAAAATAAACGGCGTTGGAAAGCAGCGCATAGTTGAATGCCGCCTCCAGCCCCCAGTCGGGAATGTCGAGCCGGACGCCGATGCGCGTTTCAACGGTCTTGTCGAAATCGTTTTCCCAATAGAAGTGGTTGGCATAGGTGTGGTTCAGGAAATAATCGGGACGTTTGGCCTGAAATAACAACGTGCCGGTCAGGTGCATTCCCCGTTTGAGGAAGGCCGGATACGCCGACAGGCTCACCTGTCCGTCGACCGAAATATCGTGCTGCGAATAGCCCGCAAAATCGTAGCGTGCCAGCGCCGACCACCGGAAATACTGCTTGAAAATCCCGGAGGCCGATCCATACACATACAGGTTATGCTGCACCTCGTTGTCGGTCGGCGAGAGATAGGATGTTGGCCGGAAGGCATAATTTGATACATTGCCGTAGCCGACGCCTCCCGTGAGTTTCGACACGATGGCGTTGGCCGCCCACGGTTGCAGGGAGATAAACAGCCGGTTGTCGAACAGCCGCATACGCATCGAGTCGCGCGAGGCGATCGGGTGGATATAAAACCGGTCGCGGTAGTAGCTGCGTCCTGCGGAGTCGGTCAATTCTATCTGGTCGCTATAACTGCGCGTGAGGGTTGTATATTCCGCTGCATGACCGAAATAGGCCACTGTCCCGTCGTCCTGCCGCGTCGAATCCCTGCCGGCGTCCCGCGAGGTTGTATCCTTGCGGAAAAAGTGCATCGGAACGCTATACGATTGCGTAATAAAGAAGGTGTACATGCTGATATTGCTTGCAGCCGACCGTAGCGACACATCAATCCCCCGGGCGTCGACGGTCGTATCCAGGATAAACGAATCGTCGCTGATGCCGCCATTCTCCTTATTCGACCAGCCGTTGTAGATAAATCCGCCGTGTGCGTTGTAGCGCTTGCCCGAATAGCTGGCGGCAAGGGCAAATTCGCTATTGTCCGTCGCTTCATTTTCTAATTGTCCGCGCGTGCCGAAATGCCGATAGCGTACGCTCCAGTTCAATTGCGGCAGGGCGTTGGCCGTTACAAACGCATCCACATTCCCCTCTTCCAGCAGGCTGTTGGCAAAGAGCGTTCCGCTGTATTCAAAGCGCGTATACGCCTTTTTCGTATTGTAGAACCGGATGTTTTCGGGCGTAATAGCGTATTCGAGATAGGGGTTAAGGTAATAAAACAGCGGGTTGGTTTGTCGTTTGAAATAATCGTGCAGGATGACAGCCGAGCCGGACGTCCCCAAATAGTTCGCCCCGACGTCGCGTTGCAGGAACGGATAATCACGAAAGCGATCCCCGATAAGGGTATCAAGGGGGATGATATGCAGGGTGTTCAGGTAGCGGTTGTGCTGCCATACGAAAATACGTTGCCGTTTAAGCGTATCATGGAACAGCGAGGTCTCGAGCAGACGGGGTTCGCCTTGTTCTTCGTCGCCGTTGTTGTCGCCTTCCGGCGCTTCGTCCCGGGTACGGTTCGGGCGGCTCCCCCCCAGCGTATCAGTCTGCGGTTGATTGCCCTGGCCGATGGATAGCTGCCCCGATGGAACAGACGTCCCTTTGCCGGGCAACTGAGGACGCTGCCGCGCGCTCTGAGCGTCTGCCGTCCCCGCACCGCCCCACGCCAGCAGGACGAGCAGTAGTGTTAATAAATGAATTTTACTCATAAAATGGAATACAAAAGTACAAAAAATGTTTATGAATTGTGTGATGCATGCCTGCAAGAGCACGAAGGGCGTCTGCGGCAGCAGTCTTGCGCCCCCCCACGCCCTGCACCCTTTCATCTTTTCATGTTTTCACCTATTCATCTTTCAAATTGAAAGTATTTTCTTTGAAATTTGCATATATTGAAAAGAAAACCTACCTTTATAACTTCAAATCTCAATTATCAACAATATGGATAAAATCAAATCGCTGGATGACCTGCGGAAAATGAAGCAACAATTGGAGCAACAACTCCGGTTGCGCGAGCAAAGCAACGACCCCGACGCGCTGGTGCAAATCAAAGTAGCGATGGCTACCTGTGGTATCGCCGCCGGTGCGCGGACGGTGATGAATACGTTGCTCGAACGGACTGCCGCCGAACGGCTGCCGGTCGTCATCACGCAAACAGGGTGCATGGGCTACTGCCATTCCGAACCGACGGTAGAAGTCCGTAAACCGGGCGAAGAGCCGATAGTATTCGGGCATGTCGACGCTAAAAAGGCCATTGCCATTATCGAAAAGTACATCCGGCGGGGGGAACTGTTAGAGGGCGTCATCCCGCAGAATTACGAGAGCATTTAACGGAAATCAGTCGAAAGGAGTATGTCTACATTTAAAATGCACCTTTTAGTCTGTGGGGGCACAGGCTGCCGGGCGTCGCAGAGCGCCATGATCGTCGAACGCCTGCGGGAGGCGCTGGCGGCAAGCGGACTGAGCGGCGATGCGCAGGTGGTTGCCACCGGCTGTTTCGGCTTCTGCGAGCAGGGGCCCATCGTAAAAGTGATGCCCGACAATACATTCTATACCAACGTAACGCCCGACGACGCCGCCATAATCGTTGCCGAGCATGTATTGAAAGGCCGGAAGGTCGAACGGCTGCTATATACCGACCCGCAGCACAAAACCCCCGCGAGCGACTCGAAGCACATGGGCTTTTATCGGAAACAAATTCGGATTGCCCTGCGCAACTGCGGCTTTATCGACCCCGAGAATATTGACGAATACATTGCCCGCGACGGCTACGCGGCGCTGGGGAAAGTCCTCTCGGAGTATACGCCGCAGGAGGCCATCGAGGTGGTCAAACGTTCGGGGCTGCGCGGACGGGGCGGCGGCGGATTCCCGACAGGGACGAAGTGGGACATCGCCCGCACCCGCCGGTCCGACCAAAAATACGTAGTATGCAATGCCGACGAGGGCGACCCGGGCGCGTTTATGGATCGCTCCATCCTCGAAGGCGACCCGCATTCGATCCTCGAAGCCATGCTCATTTGCGGCTACTGCATCGGCGCAACCAAGGGGCTCGTCTACATCCGCGCCGAATACCCGCTAGCGATTCACCGGCTGCAGGTGGCTATCACGCAGGCGCGTGAATACGGCTTGTTAGGCGCAGACATCATGGGCGCCGGATTCGATTTCGACATCGAACTGCGCTACGGCGCCGGCGCATTCGTCTGCGGCGAAGAGACGGCATTGATCCGTTCGATGGAAGGACGCCGCGGCGAACCGACCGTCAAACCCCCGTTCCCCGCCGAATCGGGCTATCGCGGGCGACCGACCAATGTCAACAACGTCGAAACGCTGGCCAACATTCCGGTCATTTTCCTCAAAGGCCCCGAATGGTTCGCCGGCATCGGATCGACCGGCTCGAAAGGCACAAAAGTATTCGCCCTTGCGGGAAAAATCAACAACGTCGGACTGATTGAAGTGCCGATGGGCATCACCCTGCGCGAAGTGATTTTCGAAATCGGCGGCGGCATCAAAGACGGCAAACGATTCAAAGCCGTACAAACCGGCGGGCCATCGGGCGGATGCCTCACGGAGAAACACCTCGATACGCCTATCGACTTCGACAACCTGCTCGCCGCAGGCTCGATGATGGGCTCGGGGGGCATGATTGTCATGGACGAAGACGACTGTATGGTGTCGATAGCCAAGTTCTATTTGGAATTTACCGTCGACGAATCCTGCGGCAAGTGCGCCCCCTGTCGCATCGGCAACAAGCGCCTGTACGAGCTGCTGCGCAAAATCACGCTCGGCCATGGCGAAGCCGACGACATGGACTGCCTCCGCAATCTGAGCGCGGTGATTAAGGACACGGCGCTCTGCGGACTGGGACAGACGTCGCCAAACCCCGTCCTCTCGACCCTCGACAACTTCCGAAGCGAATACGAAGCCCACATATTCGACCGTAAATGCCCTGCAGGGCAATGCAAAGCGTTAAAACATTATTTTATCCTCCCCGAAAAATGCACCGGCTGCACCGCCTGTGCCCGCAACTGCTCGGTAAACGCCATCGTCGGCGAACGGCGACAGGCGCACAGCATCATCCAAAACAAATGCATCCGCTGCGGCGCCTGCCTCGAAAAATGCAAGTTTGACGCCATACGGGTGGGGTAAAAAGACAAAAAAACCAAACGCAACAAATCAACCACAATGCAACTGACAATAGACAACAAACGCATAGACGTAGCCGTCGGCACAACGGTATACGACGCGGCTAAGCAGGTCGGCGTCACCATTCCACGGCTGTGCTACCTAAACCTCGAAGCGCTGGGAATAGAGAACAAGCCGGCCAGCTGCCGCATCTGCGTAGTCGAAATCGAAGGCCGGCGCAACCTCGCGCCATCGTGCGCCACCCTGTGCACCGAAGGCATGACCGTCAAAACCAGCTCGCCGCGAGTACTCAACGCCCGTAAAACGGTATTGGAACTGCTCCTCTCCGACCACCCGAAAGACTGCCTGATATGCCCGAAGTCGGGACGCTGCGAACTGCAGAATCTGGCCATACGCATGGGCGTCCGCGAAATCCACTCGATCGAGAACGCCGAGATGTCGACCTACCGCAAAGACCAATCGCCGTCGATCATCCGCAACATGGACAAATGCGTACTGTGCCGCCGCTGCGAAACAGTCTGCAATACAGTACAGACCGTCGGCGCGCTGAGCGGCGTCAACCGCGGCTTCATGGCGGTCGTAGCCCCGGCGTTTGAACAGGACCTGCAGGACTCCCCCTGCACCTTCTGCGGGCAATGCGTGGCCGTATGCCCGACAGGGGCGCTGACCGAAGTCGACCACACCCCGCGCGTCGTCCGCGCGCTGGCCGACCCCACCAAGACGGTCATCGTACAGACTGCCCCGGCAGTACGGGCGGCGCTGGGCGAAGCATTCGGCATGCCCGCCGGCACATTAGTTACGGGCAAAATGGTCGCCGCCTTACGGCAAATAGGATTCGACTACGTATTCGACACCGACTTTGCCGCCGACCTGACCATTATGGAAGAAGGCGCCGAACTCCTCTCGCGCATCCACCGGATGCTCGAAGGCGACAGCAACGTCAAACTCCCCATACTCACGTCATGCTGCCCGGCGTGGGTCAACTTCTTTGAACAAAATTACCCCGACATGCTCGACGTACCCTCCACCGCCCGCTCGCCGCAGCAAATGTTCGGCGCCATCGCCAAAACCTATCTGGCCGACCGCATAGGCGTCCGGCGCGACAACCTGATAGTCGTATCCATCATGCCCTGTCTGGCCAAAAAATACGAATGCCGGCGCGACGAATTTAAAGTCGACGGCAATCCCGACGTCGACTACGCACTCTCAACACGCGAACTGGCGCAACTAATCAAAGAAGCAAACATCGACTTCAACGCCCTGCCCGACGACAACTTCGACGCGCCTATGGGCGAATCGACCGGCGCCGCCGTCATCTTCGGCGCTACCGGCGGAGTGATCGAAGCCGCCACCCGCACCGCCTACGAACTGTTTACCGGCAAAAAATGCCGGCAAATCGACTTCCACGAACTGCGCGGAATGGAAGGCGTCCGCACCGCATCGGTCGACTTCGACGGCACGCCCATACACATCGGCATCGCACACCAGCTGGGCAATGCCCGCAAACTGCTCGACGGCGTCCGCGCCGGACGCTACCACCTCCACGCCATCGAAATCATGGCCTGCCCGGGCGGCTGCGTCGGCGGCGGCGGACAGCCCCTCCACATGGGCAACGCCCAAATAATCTGCGCACGACAACAAGCGCTCTACCGCGAAGACGCACAAAAACCCCTCCGCAAATCACACGAAAACCCCTATATCCAACAACTGTACAACGAATTCTTAGGCCGCCCGCTAAGCCCCAAAGCCCACCACCTGCTACACACCCGATACTTCGACAAATCAACAAACAATTAAACGCCTTCATTTAACATGAATACTACCGACCATGACGAACACCCGACCGTCGACGGCATTCCCGAAAGGGAACGCGCGGAGTTGAAAGACTGTCAAATACAAACAATAAAAAACATCTGCCACTCGTTCCGCCACGACGAAGGCGAACTGATTAACATCCTGCACAAAACGCAGGAATCATTCGGCTACCTGCCCCCCGAAATACAGGAATGCATTGCCCGCGAACTGCGCATTCCCGTAGCCAAAGTATACGGCGTCGTCACCTTCTACACCTTCTTCTCGATGCAGCCCAAAGGGAAATACCCGATTTCGATATGCCTCGGAACGGCCTGCTACGTCCGCGGATCGGAAAAAATCGTCGAAGCGCTTAAGAACGAGTTAGGTATTGACATCGGCGGCATAACGCCCGACGGCAAATTCTCATTAGACTGCCTGCGATGCGTAGGCGCCTGCGGCCTCGCACCGGTCATGCTCATCGGCGACCGCGTACATGGCCGCGTCGACCCCCTGCAAATAAAAGACATTCTAACGCTCTACACCTGAGGCCTGAAGCGCACAAGCGCAAAGCGCCACAAGCAAGCGCGACGGTTCTCAGGACGAACCGACGGCATCCGCTTTACAATAGTTTAACATAAATTTAATAGTATACCCTTGCATTATTCAACGGGAATACTCTATCTTTGCGGCGGCAAAAAGCCAAAAGCTAAAGATTAAAATGAATTCTCAACGCTATACCGCCCTATCGAACTCCGGAAAACCTTCGGAGCAGAAGGACTTTGCCGTACTCCATGCTACCTCCCGCCAAGCTTCGGTAACATGTCGCCAAGCTTCGGTAACATGTCGCCAAGCTTCGGTAACATGTCGCCAAGCCTCGGTAACATGTCGCCAAGCCTCGGTAACATGTCGCCAAGCTTCGGTAACATGTCGCCAAGCCTCGGTAACATGTCGCCAAGCATCGGAAACATGACGCCAAGCATCGGTAACATGTAGCCAAGCCTCGGTAACATGTCGCAAAGCAAGGGGAACATG
>JAIRKX010000072.1 GCA_031259805.1 Prevotellaceae bacterium
GAAGCTTTCGGAGGATACTACGAAACTTTCGGAGGATACTACGAAACTTCCGGAGGACACTACGAAACTTCCGTAGTATACTACGAAGCCCCCGGAGCACACTGCAAAAATTACAATTATCACACCCATTAAAAATAAAAAAAATATGAGCAAAGATTTTATTCCCAGATCCTACCCCAGCTTTAACGTATGGCAAGGCAATTTAGTAACCAAAGTCGTCGCCGGCGCTACAGGCTGGAATATCCCGGCTGACGCCGTTACGCGAATTCAAACAAAACAGGCGCGCTGGCAGACCGCGTTTGCCGTCGCCAACGACCCGGCCACCCGCACATCCGCCGCCGTAAAGGAACAGCAGGAAGCGTGGACGGACTACGTGGCGGAACTGCGCCCCTTCATTAAGGCGTACCTGACGTACAGCTTAGTTGTAACCAACGTCGACCGCGAAAACCTCGGCCTGCCCCTGCACGACACACGGCCGACGCCGCCGCCGGTGATAGCGGGACGCCCGGAAGTGGACATCCTCTTCTCGGCCGTCCAGAAACACACACTCGTAGTACGCGACAGCACCTCGCAAAGCGCCGCCAAACCCAAACACGCCCTCGGCTTCGAAATCTGGCGCAAAGTCGGCGGCGAGCCCCCCGCCAGCGACAGCGATTGGACGCTCGTCGTCACGGCGCCGCACTCGCCCTACGACCTGCACTACAACCAGTCGGAATCGGGACTGCGCGTCTACTACCGCCTGCGCTGGGTCAACACCATGGGCGTCGCCGGCGACTGGAGCGAAACCGTCAGCGCAATCATCGGATAACACGCATATTATTTCCTAACTATATTTTTAAATCTTAACATTACTGTCATGAAAAAAATCATTGTAATCTTATCGGCCATGATGCTGATAACAGTGAGCGTAAATGCTCAAATCGGAGTAAAGTACGGCCTGAAGGCCGGGCTAAATGTGTCGCAATTCGGCAGCGGTACCCTGAAAGGAGACGGCCAGCCGCTGGACATTGAGGCCAGCGGAATGCTGGCCGGATTCCATGCCGGCGGTATGCTTAACGTCAATTTCGGCGGACTCATAGGCATACAGCCCGAAGTGCAATTCTCCATGCAGGGAGAAACGGAAGATGACGGAGGGGAAACGCTCAAAACGACGTTGGGCTTTATTAATGTCCCCATTCTTGTAGACATTCAGCCGATTCCGAACCTGAGTATACTGGTCGGCCCGCAAGTCGGGTTTAACGTATACAGAAGCATGTCGGAAGACGGTGTAAGCGTTTCAGGCTCCACATTGGATGAGAGATTGGAAGCCATGGGTATGAAAATCAATACGCTTGATTTTGCCGCCGTACTCGGCGTGCAATATACGCTTCTCGGCCATTTGACCGTCGGCGCGCGGTATAACTTCGGGCTTACGCCTGCGTTAGGCCTAACCTCCGTAGCGAAAGACGCAGGCATGTCATTGAGTGGCGGCGCACACCGGGTGATTCAGGTAAGCGTTGGCTGGTTTTTTTGATTTATTATTATTCATGTAAATGGAAGCGCGGCAGCCGGAATGGGTTGCCGCGCTTTCTTTTAGGGGGCGCCCTCCGGCGCTTCAACAGTTCAACAGCAACGTAGCTGCCCCGACGAGGAGGCAGTAGAGGGCAAAGTATATCAGCCGCCCCCGTTTGACCCATTCAATCATCCACCGGCAGGCTACGCAGCCGGCGATAAAAGCGGCCAGAAAGCCAATCACCAGCGCCGATGCCGGAATGCCGGCGGCGGCTTCGGAAAAACCGCCTTTGAGCAGATCGAGCGTGGCCTCGCCAAGAATGGGAATCAGCACCATAAGGAACGAGAACCGCGCGACCGATTCTTTTTTATTGCCCAGCAATAAGCCGGTGGCGATGGTCGTGCCGGAGCGCGAGAGGCCGGGTACTACGGCGCAGGCTTGCGCCAAGCCGATAATAAACGCATCGACGAAGGAAATTTTGTCCTTTGGGCGCGGGCGGGCGTATTCGGCAAATAGCAGCAATGCCGCCGTAACGATTAATCCGGCGCCGACGACGGCCAGTCCTGCTCCAAACAACGCTTCGACTTTGTCTTTAAAAAAGAAGCCCACGATACCGACCGGAATCATCGAGAGCAGGATTTTGGCGACATATTGTGTTTCTTCGTTCCACCGGAGACGGGCGCTGCCTTGCAGCAGTGAGGCCGTCTCGCGCCACAATACCGCGATGGTGCTGCATACCGTCGCCGCATGTACGACGACGGTAAATGTTAAATTGTCGGCGCCGTGAACGCCAAAAAGCGCTTTGCCTATTTCGAGATGGCCGCTGCTGCTTATCGGCAAAAACTCCGTAAGCCCTTGCAAAAGGCCTAAAAACAATGCTTCCCACCAATTCATAGCCGGTTATTCTTCCGTGGTGGCGGCGTTTGTTTTTGGCGTTCGCGGCGGCGACGGCCTTTTCATAATCGCATAAATTTCTATCACAAATCCTGTGATGACAAGAATCGTAGATAAGGTAATGCGGGTGAAACTGAATAGCGCCTCTTCGTTGAATACATTCGGATCGTCGCTGCCGCCGCCAATCATCAGCGCAAAGCCGATAACCATCACCGCGAGGCCAATGCCGATATATTTATAATTGCCCCTGTCGATGGCAAACAATTTAGCCGGCGCTTGTTTCCCGATCTTCTCCGTGCCGGCGGGGGTTGTTTTGTGGCTATGACTGTGATCGGTCGCTTTGGCCGCTTGTAACTTGCCGGTGGCTGCCTGCGCCGGTCGCTTGTGATAAGTTGTTTTCTTTGACATAAAAAGTTTACTTTTATTTATTCTTTATTTGGTTGTTTTTTCCCTGTAATATACTGCTTCCTTGCGTCGCGCCGTTTAGCGCTGCTTACGTATCGCTCTAAAAGTAGAGTTCCTCATTATTTAGCCGCAGAAACCGGCTGACCGAAAAATAGGTGGATACCCAGCTGATACAGATGCCCAGCAGTAATAATGTAAAAAATAAGATGCCGATAAGCCACAGGTCGACCAGACCGAGCAGCTCGCTAAATTCGTTTTGCAGGACATACAGCATGCCGGAAATAAGCAGCGTGGCAATGATTCCGGCCATGATGCCCTGCCAGATACTGCGCACCAGAAACGGTCGCCGGATAAACGATCGGGTAGCGCCGACCAGCCGCATGGTGTTTATCAAAAACCGCTTTGAAGAAATGCTTAGCCGGATGGTGCTGTTAATTAGTACGACGGAAATAAAAAACAGCAGCACGATAAATACCAGCATAACCAATCCGATTTTATTGATATTTTTGTTGATGACGTCAATGAGGGAATACTGGTACGAGACTTCGCGGATGTGTGGGATGGCCTGCAATTGCTGTTCGATGGCCGCCACGCTGTCGGCATTAGCGTACGCCGCCGTGAGTTTTGCCTCAATGGATATCGGCAACGGGTTATACCCGAATGTGGCGAGGAAATCGGCGCCTAAGAGCTCTTCCATTTCTTTGGCGGCTTGTTCTTTGGAAATATAGCGCGTGGATCGGATGAAGGGGGCGGCGTCCAACTCTTTACGCACCCATGCCGCGTCGGCCTCGCTGACGTTGGTATCCAAAAAGATCGACAAGCTTAATGTTTCCTTGAAAAACACCGACAACCGGTGTGCATTCAGCGCCAGTATTCCCGAGGTGCCTAATAAAAACAGCACTAAAGAAGTACTGATAACCGCCGACATGTATGTACTGCGTATCCGGGACGACATCATTCGTTGATTGCGTGTAGCCATAGCTGTATTCTAATAAATTGCCGTTATTCTAATGAATAACAAAGGTACAAAAGTTTTTCTTATTTCCGCATTCTCTCCCGGGCGATTTACGCTAATAAATCAATCGGGGCGAAGGTAGAGACGTCGAATAAACCGCCCGTAAAAATTTTTAGTTCCGGAATGACAATCAAAGATAAGAACGAGAGGGTCATAAACGGCGATGTAAGCCGGCAACCCTGCGCTTTAGCCTGCCGGAGCAGTGCGTCGTATTGCCGGACGACGGCGTCTATTGGCTCTGCACTCATCAATCCGGCTACCGGAAGCGGCAGAAAGGCGGAGGAAGAGCCATTACAGCAGGATATGCCTCCTTTATTTAGAATAACCTTGTTTATTGCATGGACTAAATCGTCGTCGTCTACACCGACGGCAATGATGTTATGGCTATCGTGCGCAATGCTGGTGCATAAAGCGCCGGATTGTAGCCCAAAGCCATGTACAAAGCCGATAGCCGGCGTCGCCTGTTTTTCGTACCGGCTCAGCACGACTATCTTTAAGACGTCCGCGCCGGTATTTGAGGCCAGGGTCTTTGTCGCGGGGGAGAAGAGCAGGCTTTGCGGCACGAGCATTGATTTTGTGTATAGACTTTTGTCAAATACCTCGATCACTCGAACCTGACCGTCGCCGGCGGCCGGCATGTTCAGTTGCGACGGCGTGATTGCCGACGCTTCAAAATGATTTATTACATACGGTTTGTGGTTGCCGGACGGCAGAGCGTCATCCGGCTCACCGGAAGCCGGACGGTCGCGGTCATATACTTTTTCCCCGTTGATATAGGTCTGTAACACGGAAAAATGTTCCAAGCTGTCTACGATAATACAATCGGCGAAGTCATTTACCCGCAATAAACCAACGGGTAGCGCATAGTGGTTGACCGGATTCCACGAGAACGCCCGTAGTAAATTAAATAAGTGCAGGTTTTTGGCTAATCCTCTTTTGAGTAAATCCGGGAACACGCCCCGCTGCAGGTCGTATGCCCCGCAGTCGTCCGTGCAAATCATAACCGACGACGGGTAGCTATTAATCAACGGATAAAGCTGGTCGAACTTCCGCACGGCGCTGCCCTCGCGGATCATAACTTTCATTCCCAGATTCAGTTTTTCTTCCGCTTCGCAAATGTCTTCGCATTCATGGTCGGTCGAAATGCCGGCGCGGATGTACTTTCTCAGGTCGTCGCTGCTTAGCGCAGGGGCGTGCCCGTCTACCGGCTTGCCGTATTTTTGCGCGGCGGCCATTTTGCCCAATGCCTCCGGGTCGTCCCGTACAACACCCGGATAGTTCATCATCTCGGCCAGGAAGTAGAGGTCGTCGCGTTGCAACAGTTGCTCTACCGCAGCAATATCCAATACTGCACCGGAAGTTTCAAATGAAGTCGCCGGCACGCACGACGGAACACCAAAGAAAAATTTAAAACCGGATTGCGCTGCATCGGCAATCATAAAATCAATCCCTTCTATGCCCATCACATTGGCTATTTCGTGCGGGTCGGCGACGGCAGCCACCACGCCGTGTTTAACGGCCTCACGGGCAAATGCGGACGGCGTCAGCATGCTGCTTTCTATGTGTACATGCGCGTCGATGAATCCGGGAAGGATGTAGTGTGTCTCCGGCACCGGCCCGCGCTCAATGCGTACAATCCGCCCGTCGGCGATATGCAGCCGCCCCGAATAACATTCCTGTCTCTCAACATCTACAATATTCCCGCTTAAACACAATCCTTCGCTTATTTCCGTAAAGTCTTCCCGTTTCAATTGATAGGTTTGCGGCGAAGAATACGGATTCGTTTTTTGAAAAATGACGGCCATACATTTACCCTTTAAAAATATGTTTAGTGCGCAAAGGTAGTGTTTTTTGTGGAGTGATGCGCTCCTGCGGGGGCAGGCTTCAGGGCCAACGCATTTAAATTTCGAGTAGCTTAAAAAATAATATTTACTTCAAATGGTTAATAATCAATTTTTATAATTTTGGATGCGTTGACCCTGTATTGTTAAAAATCATTTGCATAATTCAAAAAACATGTTTACCTTCGTGCCGTTATTTTCTAAAACATAAAAAAAATTAAACCGCATAATTATGAACCTTAAATTCACCCTGAATCTCCCCCGCAGCGGCACTGAGCGCCGGCTCTCTTACTAAAGAGGGCTATCCTTAATGATTCCGGCGGAAAGGCAGCGTCCCTCCGCCACTGAAGTTTTCCATACCCGCACATAGCGGCGTCATTTTTTAGCTCCTGAAAAAGGAGAATACGATTTAATACAAACAAACCAAAATATTTTAGTTTTATATGTGTAATTTAAAATTTTTATACCATGAAAAGAATTATTTTTAAAACA
>JAIRKX010000105.1 GCA_031259805.1 Prevotellaceae bacterium
CGGCACCCCCGCCAGCGGGGGAGAGCTACGCAGGTTGCGCTATACAAGGGCTGCCGCCGCATGGCTGTCCCCCGCTGGCGGGGGTGCCGACAGGCGGGGGTGGACTTAACTAAGAACTAAGAGTTAAGAACTAAGAGTTTTCAACTCTCAACTCTCAACTCTCAACTTTCAACTTTCCACTCTCCACTCTCAACTCTTAGTTCTTAGTTCTTAGTTCTTAGTTCTTAGTTCTTAGTTCATTGTGTTGCGTCATTCCGAGCGGAGCGGAGCGGAGTCGAGGAATCTCCTCCTTGATGCAAGGCCGTGCAAAGCGCCCGGTGCAGAGAATTTTCTATCAACCGGTGAAAACGAATATATTTTAGATGCGTCAGCCCTGTGCTGCAATGTTAATATTTTCGTGCGTTTCCCATGGTTTTCGTACCTTTGTGTTTTATTAATTAATTACGATTGCCAAAGCAGGTAGATACCGATATGCAACGAATCAATACCACGGAAGTCATCCACATTAAAGGAGCACGGATGCACAATCTTAAAAATATAGAACTGACTATCCCGCGAAATAAACTCATCGTCATCACGGGGCTTTCCGGTTCGGGGAAGTCGACACTGGCGTTCGATACGATTTTTGCCGAAGGACAACGACGCTATGTCGAAAGCTTGTCGGCCTACGCGCGGCAGTTTCTTGGGCGCATCGACAAGCCGGAGGTCGACTCTATTACGGGCATCCCGCCGGCCATTGCCATTGAGCAGAAGGTGAACACCCGCAATCCGCGTTCGACAGTAGGCACCGCGACGGAAATCTACGATTACCTGAAATTGCTTTATGCCCGCATCGGGCATACCTTTTCACCGGTAAGCGGACAAGAGGTGAAGCGCAATACGGTAACCGATGTAGTCAACCACATCGCCTCGTTGCCGAAAGGGATGCGGCTGTATATCCTCGCGCCACTGAAGCTGCATGAAGGAATGGGGATGATCGAAAAATTAACGTTGCTGCAAAACGAAGGCTTTACACGCCTCGAACGGAACAGGACAATTCTGCGTATCGAAGATATACTGCCGGAAATCGAAAAACACCTCCACTCGCCGGAAGGCGATACGGCGCCCCTCCGGCTGCTCGTTGACCGCCTCTCGGCCGATACGGATGCCGACACGCTGAGCCGCGCGGCCGACAGTATACAAACAGCCTTTACCGAAGGCGAGGGGCATTGTATCATATCGCCGGACGACCGGAGCAAAAGGGAGGAGAAATCCTTCTCCGTGCGGTATGAAGCCGACGGGATGGTGTTTGAAGAGCCGCACGAACACCTGTTCAGTTTTAATACGCCTTTCGGCGCATGTCCCTGTTGCGAAGGATACGGAAAAACGATCGGCCTCGACGAAGATTTGGTTGTACCCGACCGTTCGCTCTCGGTATTCAATGGAGCGGTTGCCTGCTGGCGTGGCGCGTCGATGAAGATCTATCAGGAAAGGTTGGTGTCGAAAGCGCATCATTTCGATTTCCCGATACACCGTTCTTACTGCGACCTTTCAGACGCCCAACGCGCGCTGCTGTGGAACGGCAACCGATATTTTACCGGCATCCGCCCCTTCTTCCACATGATGGAATCCCATCAATATAAAATGGCCTACCGTATCCTGCTGAGCCGCTACAAAGGGAAAATGACATGCCCCGAATGCCACGGCACGCGGCTACGGAAAGAAGCCGGTTATGTGCGCGTAGACGGAAAAAGCATCGGCGAATTAGTCATGATGCCGATAACCGAATTGTCAGCCTTCTTCCGGCGCTTCCACACGACGCCCTATGAAGAACAAGTGGCCGGCCGGCTACTGACGGAGATCCGCAACCGACTGCAGTTTCTGCTGGATGTAGGGCTGGGCTATCTGTGGCTTAACCGACTGTCTGGCTCGTTGAGTGGTGGCGAAAGTCAGCGCATCCATCTGGCGACGTCACTCGGCAGTAACTTGACAGGCTCACTATATATCCTCGATGAACCTTCGATAGGACTGCATTCGCGCGATACGCAACGCATGGTAAAGGTATTGAAACAACTGCGCGACATGGGGAACACGGTCATCGTCGTAGAACATGAAGAGGAGATCATCCGCGCGGCCGACGAAATCATCGACATCGGCCCGATGGCCGGACGGCATGGCGGCGAAGTGGTTTATCAAGGCGCGTTACCGGCGGCGACATCCGCGAAGGAATCCGGCAACGATGCGCCCCTTCCCCATTCGTCGCTAACGCTGGCCTACCTGAACGGCATCGAAAAAATCAATGTACCGGCACAGCGGCGGCGGCTGAATAGCTATATCGAAGTGGTAGGCGCACGCGAAAACAACCTGAAGAACCTGACCGTTCGTTTTCCATTGGGCGGCCTGATAGCGGTAACAGGCGTAAGCGGTAGCGGAAAGTCGTCGCTGGTAAAGAACATTCTGTTTCCAGCATTAGCCCGGCATTTCGAGCAGTACGCCGGCAAAAAACCCGGACAGTACGACATCCTGCGCGGCGACCTGCAACGGCTTTCGTCGGTGGAGTTCATCGACCAGAACCCTATCGGCAAATCGTCGCGCTCGAATCCGATTACGTATATTAAGGCTTACGACGAAATCCGCAAACTCTATGCTGAGCAGCCGTATGCCCTGTTGAACGACTACGGGCCATCGCATTTCTCATTTAATCTCGAAGGCGGACGTTGCGAAGAATGCCAAGGTGAAGGCCTAACGAAAGTCGAGATGCAATTCATGGCCGACGTATCACTGATATGCGAAGCCTGTGGCGGCAAACGTTTTCAAGCCGATATTTTAGAAGTGCGCTACAAAGGATATAATATTGCCGATGTGCTCGACATGACCGTCAATCAGGCCATCGAATTTTTCGATCTGCAACAGGAACCCATCGCCAAACGCATCGTCGACCGCCTGCGCCCGCTGCAACGCGTCGGACTGGGGTATATCAAGTTGGGGCAGTCGAGCAGCACATTGAGCGGCGGCGAAAGCCAACGGGTAAAACTGGCTTCGTTCCTCGCTAAAGAGACGGCCGCCGCGCCGGTGCTGTTTATTTTCGACGAGCCTACCACCGGCCTGCATTTCCATGATATAAAGCAATTGTTGGATGCTTTTCAGGCGCTCCTCTCGCGCAGTCATTCCGTGATTGTAGTCGAACATAATGTGGAAGTCATCAAAAACGCCGACTGGATTATCGACCTCGGCCCCGACGGCGGCGACGACGGTGGCCGCATTGTGTTTGCCGGCACGCCCGAACAACTGGCCGCACACCCCGAAACAGCTACGGGAAAAGTGATGAGAAAGGCGTTAGGCGAGGTATAGGATGCGGAGAGCAGGTACGCCTCACAGAAGCCGGAAACTTCTTCGGTGGTAGGGAGAGGCGCCGTATGTGCGGATGGCTTCGCGATGCGCGCGGGTAGGATAGCCTTTATTTTCCTGCCATCCGTATTGCGGAAAGGATTGGGAGAGATTTCTCATGTAGGCGTCGCGATGTGTTTTGGCTAATACCGATGCCGCGGCAATGGAAGCATACATGGCATCGCCCTTGATGACGCACCGGTGCGGGATTGTTTGGTAAGGATAAAAACGATTGCCGTCGACTAAAATAAATTCGGGCATTACCGACAATGTCGCCAATGCGCGGTGCATAGCCATGATGGAGGCGCGCAGGATGTTCACGCGGTCGATTTCCCGATGAGTTAAACCGGCGACGCTCCACGCCACGGCTTCGCGCTCGATGACTTCGCGTACACGGTCGCGGCGTTCCTCGCTCATCTGTTTGGAATCGTTGAGCCACGGGTGGTAAAAATCGGGCGGCAAGATAACGGCGGCAGCATAAACCGGTCCGGCGAGGCAACCGCGTCCGGCCTCGTCGCAGCCGGCCTCAAGACGTTGCGGCGCAGCATAAGGCAAAAGAGACGGCGTATTCACGGAACGTATTATTCAAAAAACCGGTTCACTTTATTAAGCGCCGAAGGCAAGGCTAATACTACAACCCGGTCGTAGGCTTTGATTTCGCTCGATCCTAAGGCAATTGTGCCGGTGTCGCCACGGATGATGCCTCCGATAATAGCGCCTTTAGGGAATCCGATTTCGCTGACTTTGCCTTTAGTTACGGCGCTTCCGGGTTTCACGATGAATTCCATCAGTTCCGCATCCAGACTGTTCAGGTATTTTAAAGATTGGACATTATGACTCATCGTAAAGCGGAATATACGGCCGGCGGTAATCAGTTTTTTATTGATGACGGTGTTGATGCCCATGCTTTCGGCCAGTTTGATGTAGTCTATATTTTCGATTTCGGCAATGGTTCTGCTAACCCCCAGCCGTTTGGCAATAACGCAAGAAAGAATGTTAGTCGCCGAACTTCCCGATACGGCTACGAAGGCGTCCATACGACGAAGATCTTCTTCTTCGAGCAGATCGGTGTTGTGCACATCGCCATTGATGACCAACGTGTGGGGCAGCAGCTCGGCTAACTCACGGCAGCGTTGGCGATCGGGTTCGACGAGTTTCAGGTTGGGCACTTTGCGCTCGAGCTTTCCGGCAATCATTTCAGCCATGCGGCTACCTCCTAATATCATTACGTTATGTACAGAAAAGCCTTTGCGCCCGGAGTAGCTGATGGCTTCGTCGAGACCCTTGCGTTCGGTGATGACGTAAAGCAAATCGTGCAGGCGAAATTCGCAGTCGCCATGCGGGATAATGGTTTCGCCCTGACGCGATACAGCCATGACGCGATAGCTCAATTCTTGTATGGAGTTGGTAATCTCGGACAATTTGCGGTTGAGCACCGGCGAGTCGCTCTCTAATTTGTATACGACCAATTGCAATTTGCCACCCGAGAAATCCATAATTTCGTCGGTGTAGGCTTGCTGCAAGAGGTCGGCAATTTCGCGCGCAGCGATTTTTTCGGGATAAAATAAATAGTCTATCCCCAAATCGGAAAATAGCGATTGATTGTCTTCCTGCAAATATTCGTCGTTGTTGATTCGTGCAATCGCCTTTTTAGCGCCCATGCGCTTCGCCAGCGTGGCGCTCACAATGTTCATGTCCTGTTCCTGCGCAGGACTTACGGCAATATACAAGTCGCATTTATCGACATGTGCCTTTTGCAAGGTGCTGATAGAAGTCGTCAGGCCTTCGACGGTAATAATATCGGCGATTCCGGCGACATGCCGCAACCGCGTCTCGTCGTGCTCAACGACCGTAATCTGATGCCGTTCATTACTCAAGAGCTCAGCCAGATGACACCCGACTTCGCCCGCTCCGCCAATAATAATTTTCATGTTATATTGATAAAATAAAAGACAAATGTAGTGAATAATGAACAAAGAAGAATACAGAATATAGACTTGAAGAACATGAACATCCTGTTAGGAACGAAATGTTGGTAGTAGTAGGATTAAATTCTATTTATAAGGAACGACTATTTAATAAAGACCATGTCGATGCCGCTACGAACTTCGATAGCCTGCGGTAGCGTATTGGATAGCGGCACGATTGGAGTGGTAGCGCGTAAATTAAACTGAAACTATATTGAGGTAGAACTAAACCACGACTACGCGAAAACAGCACGGCAATATTTATATGAGTCATTAGGATATTTTTTTTAAAAATATATTTAAACAGAAAAAATATTACTTTTACGACAAGATAATTTGAAGAAAAAAATATTTGTGTGCCTAAGCGTGTGCCTAAAATTATAAATGAAGATTTAAATTATAAAATACTTACAAACAATTAATTTTATTATCTTTCATAAAAGCTACTAATACTCATCCTCATTAAAGAAAAAGTCTTCCTTACTTGGATAGTCCGGCCAAATATCTTCAATACTATCATATACCTCGCCATCGTCTTCCAACTCCTGTAAATTTTCAATGACTTCCAGAGGTGAACCGGAACGGGTAGCAAAATCAATCAATTCGTCTTTTGTGGCAGGCCACGGGGCATCTTCCAGTTTCGATGCAAGTTCAAGTGTCCAATACATAGTATAATAATTTAATTATTTATTAATTAATCGCTTTTCAAGTCAGCGTTTTCTTTTTTAAGAGCGCGAAAATAGAAAAAAAAACTGAGATAATCAAACAATTTTTACAATATTCCGTATCCATTAATACGCTCTCGCAAATACGACCCGTTTAACCGACGGTTTTCCGGTTACCATACAGCGACCGGCTTCATCCGGCGTGTCAAAGGGGATACAGCGAATAGTCGCTTTGGTTTCTTCCTTGATTTTCTCTTCGGTTTCTGCCGTGCCATCCCAATGGCAAAGGAAGAAACCGCCATTTTCGATGCGCTGCTTAAATTCTTCGTAGCTATCCACGATAAAGGTGTTCTTTTCGCGGAAATCCAGCGCCTTTTTATAAATGTTTTTTTGTATCTGCGGCAATAACTCCTCGATGAATCCGGCTATGCCTGCTTGCGGCCGTACTTGTTTTTCCAACGTATCGCGGCGGGCTATTTCAATGGTTTGGTTCTGCATTTCGCGCGGCCCTAAGACCAGACGCACCGGCACGCCTTTAAGTTCCCATTCGGCAAATTTAAAGCCGGAACGCACATTGTCGCGGTCGTCGATTTTGGCAGATATACCTTTGGTCTCCAACTCGTTCTTCAATTGTTGCAGACGTTCCCGTATTTGTGCCAGTTCTTCGTCACCTTTATATACAGGTATCAGTATCGCCTGAATCGGCGCTAATTTCGGCGGAAGCACGAGTCCGTTGTTATCGCTGTGCGTCATGATAAGCGCGCCCATCAGTCGGGTCGAAACACCCCATGAGGTCGCCCACACGTATTCCAATCCGCCTTCTTTCGTAGCAAATTGCACGTCGAAAGCTTTGGCAAAATTCTGCCCCAAGAAATGCGATGTGCCAGTCTGCAATGCTTTTCCATCTTTCATCATCGCTTCGATGCACAAGGTGTCGACTGCGCCGGCAAAACGCTCACTTACGGTCTTTGCTCCGACAATCACCGGAATACTCATCCACTCGCAGGCAAATTTTTCATAGATATGCACCATCCGGCGAGCTTCTTCGATCGCTTCTGCCTTGGTAGCATGGGCGGTGTGGCCTTCCTGCCAAAGAAATTCGGTAGTACGCAAAAACAGGCGCGTACGCATCTCCCAACGCACGACATTGGCCCACTGGTTGCACAAAACCGGCAAGTCGCGATACGATTTAATCCAATTTTTATACGTGTTCCAAATAATCGTTTCCGACGTAGGACGCACAATCAGTTCCTCTTCCAGTTTAGCTGCAGGGTCAATCACCACGCCTTTGCCGTCAGGACTATTCATCAGACGATGATGCGTTACGACGGCACATTCCTTTGCAAATCCTTCGACATGTTCGGCTTCCTGGCTCAAAAACGATTTTGGGATAAACAAAGGGAAATATGCATTCACATGTCCCGTGTCCTTGAAAAATTTGTCGAGCGTCGCCTGTATTTTTTCCCAAATGGCATAGCCATAAGGTTTGATCACCATGCAACCCCGCACTGCGGAATTTTCGGCTAAATCAGCTTTAATCACAAGGTCGTTGTACCATTGCGAGTAATTTTCTTCATAAGAGGTAACTTCCTTTGCCATAAAATATAATTTAATGTGTATATCCTTTGTGATGAACCTTTTTTACTTTACCGACAGGTTTGGCACAAAATTTGTTAACCTATTGCTACGCATTTTAGCGTACAAAAGTAAATAAAAATAACCAATAACCAAAATTGGAGGATACAATGAAAGCAATATTTAACACATTATTATTCGCGAGTACGGCGATGTGGTTCCTGGGCTCGTGTGCAGTTTCAAATACGTCGGCGCCTGCTGCTAATGACGATATTTATTATCGACCGTCGACCGTGCAAAAGACAGATGCTTCGGGCAATGGCGCAACGAATGCCGAGTTGGAGCAATTACGAGCTAAAACACAGGCCGCGACCGCTCAACCGGCCCCTTCGACCTATGCGCTTGCCGAAACCAGTGAAGATGTCGTGTATATCAGTACCGACACAAACTCTATTTACGTAGAAGCAGAACCGAACAAAACGTACATCATTATTGATGACGACGATTCCTACGAACGCCGATTGCGTATGTTTGATGACCCGCACTACACGGTAACCGTCAATCTGGGATGGAGCGATCCGTGGTATAATTCATGGTACTATCCCTATTATTCCCGTCCGTGGTCTTATTACTCGTACTACGACCCGTGGTTGCGTTGGGGAATGTACGATCATTGGTGGTACGGTAATTGGTGGTATGGAGGTTTTTACGGCTATTACGGTTATCCGTATCACTACCACTATCCGTCGTATTATCACCCGCATTACGGCTATTATGCGCATAACGGAGGATACTATAATAACAGGTATGCGCGGTCGTCGGGTATTTCGTCCGTGCGGTCGCCCATGGCCGTTAGTAGCCGCCGTACAAGTAACAGTCGATCGTCGGCCGTATCGTCCAGCCGCTCGCCGGAAGTGCATCAGGTGGCCGGAAGTTCGCGCAGTTCGTCCATTGCCAACACTCGGAGTGCCACAAGCGGCGTTTCCCGTAGTTCCGGCGCAACAACCGCTACTTCGACCCGCGGTGTTACCAGAACCGTTTCGTCGCGCAGCAGCGCAGT
>JAIRKX010000188.1 GCA_031259805.1 Prevotellaceae bacterium
GTCGCCAAGCATCGGTAACATGTCGCCAAGCCTCGGTAACATGTCGCCAAGCCTCGGTAACATGTCGCCAAGCCTCGGTAACATGTCGCCAAGCCGTCGGCGCACATACCGGAAATCATTTATTACAACATCCTATAAACATTTCAATTACAAATCTTAAAACAAGTAAACACTATGAGTAGAACAGACATTTTCCCGCGCAGGGAATCAGAATTTATCACGTGGGTTGCGTCTTACTTAGCCGCGCTAACCCTCATCGCTACACGGATAGAATTTCCCGAATCGGAGCTGACACGCCTCAATACGCTGTATGCTGACTATCAGACGAAATACAACGTAGCCGAAGCCCCGCAAACGAGAACAAGAGCCACCGTAGCGGAAAAGAACGGAGCCAAAAAGACGCTCCAAGCGGCCATCCGGCAAGACACCGCCGAGTATATCACGCGCAACCACCGCGTAACCGCCGCCGACCGCGACAACCTTGGTCTGCCGCCCCGTAGCGATGGACGTACGCCCGCGCCGATAGCCCCCGGCCCGCCGTGGCTGATGCCAAACACCCGCCTGCTCCGCCACATCATCTTCGACTACGGCGGAACCGAAATGTCGAAAGCAAAACCCGCCGGACAACACGGTGTAGAACTAATCTGGGAAATCGCCGACGAACGCCCGCCACACGTGCGCAACCTCACCCACTCGGTCTTTGACACCCACACGCCGCTCACCATCGAGTTCGACGAAGACCAGCGCGGCAAAACCCTCTGGTATACCGCCCGCTGGGAAAACACCCGCGGCGAGAAAGGCCCCTGGGGTGAAATACAAAGCGTCGTCATCCCGTAAAGCGTAAAGCGAACAGCAGGGGCAGTGGGGGCAAGGGCTGCCTGCCCAACCGGCCTTGCGGTAAGAAAGCGCTTGAAAATAACTTGTATACCTAACTTAAAACAATTTTAATCACTCTATTAACCATTAATCATTAACCACTATGAAAAAGCTCTTCGTTTTCTTTTTATTCCTGTTAGTTTCTACAGGAGCATCTGCCGACAAGTGGCTTACTTTCTGGACAAAAAGTACAGCCTACGGCAATATCGACATTTATTACAACGACCGGTATGTAGGCACCATCACACGTGCGTATTCGTCGTCCCCCTCCTGTGGCGCGCCCGGATGCGTAACGGTGATAGTGCAAGGGAGCGGAAATACGTGGTACGCAGAAGCAGAAGATGGTTCGAAATGGACAAGTAGCCGTGCTACGATTAGGGAAGACTGTACCAGACTGCAACTCTACGGAGCGCCCAACTACACGCGGCCTTCCGGGTCATCGAGTAGTTCCGGCTACAGCAGCGGCGGCAGCGGCGGTGGAACAGACTGGCTTGCCGGCGCCGGCGTAGGAATCTTAGGGGTAGCGCTGGTAGTGGCGTATGTCGGCATGTCCAACGACGTGTATGTAAACAAAACCGAATCGGAACTGTACAACGGGTTTTCCCTCGGGTTGAAGCAGGCGCTCGATCCGCATATCGACGTAGAATACGGCTTTAGTTTTTGGACAATGAAGCCCGGCTTTTTAACCCCCAGCTTTTTGAGAACCGACCCCTACCCGTTCATGCAGAGCTTGTCGAGCGATGCGTCGGCATGGAGTATGGACCTGGCATCTGTTTATAATTTTCTGGAGAAAGACCGGTACAGGAGCACCGTCGTGTCGGTCAACCCGTATGTCGGCTTCGGCGCGTCGGGCATTTTCTATACCGCCGCCTCAACGTACAACTCCTATTCGTACGATTCGGAGCGGGAGGCCTTTGCCTTTGGCGGGATTGCCGGGCTGTCGATCGATTTTGGCGAACGATTTAAAATCCATATCCGCTACCGCCTAATGCATTGCTTCGAGCGTGATTTCCTTCCTGTTAATCAAATCGAATTAGGCCTTAGCCTGAAGTATCAGAAAGGCTTTTTCTTCGGCTTATAATCTTTTACTTGTTATGAAAAAATATCAACTACTATTGACCGCGCTCGTTTGCCTGTCGTTTTGTACGGTAACGTATGCGCAACGCATCGGTATACAGGGCGGCGTTGACCGGACGAGTTTCTTAGGTGACGAATTTAACAGCCTGACGGCACGTTGGGGCTACAATGCCGGCGTGTATCTCGAAATTCCGCTCAACCGGAGCCTGAATATTAATCCCGCCCTGCTCATTTGTCTCAACGGCGCAAAAAGTACCACGCCCGGCGTCGAGGGAGTAATCCCCGACAACCACACTTTCTTTAACATACACTATCTCGAAGTACCGCTGACAGTGTCGTACCGTTTCGAGTTGCTCGAAGGCTACCTGTCGGTGATGCCGTTGGCCGGCATTCATGGTAAACTGCGGCTGGGAGCCATAACTACGGATCAATCGTGGCCCGACTCCGTCCCTTTGGAAGAAGACGGCGTGCTGTCGCTGAGCAGCATCGACGCCGGCATGACAATAGGCGGCACGATAGAAATCTTAGAAAACCTGCAACTCACGATGGAATACAACCGGGGTTTTGTCAAAATCTTTCACCCCGAAGCCCCCGCCGAACCAGTTGGCTACAACAGCGGATTCCGAATCAGCTTAAGGATGTTTTTTACGATGGGAAACTAATCATTAACTATTAAATTTATACTATTATGAAACCGCTTACATTATTAAAAAATGTATTTGTTGCCTGTACATTACTGGCAACGCTCTTTGCTTGCAGCAAGGATGATGAAGACAACGGCTTAATCGGTCGCTGGAATTACCGCGAAGCCAATATGCGATTTTCTATCAATGGAGAGTGGCATGATGGCAAGGAGGAAGGACTTGATCTTTCGGACTTCAACAATAACTTTCGCGGACTGTTTTTCATATTTGAAGGGAATGGGACTCTCCTTGCCGGCATGGGCGGGCAATCAGACCCGATGGGGAGCTACAACGTGTCGAGCGATAAAATTACTATCAACGACGGGTCGTCCACATTTGCTATGGGCTACCGCATAGCCGGGAAAACGCTTGATTTGATATGGTATCGCAGCACGTTCCATGCACTCGGCATCTCAACCGCCGATATCGACGACATGGGCTTTGACGATTTCGAGATAATCCTGATATTCGACAAAGCGAATTGAAGCGACCATATTTTCACCTCATACTATCAAACAAAGCCTCCCTCAGGGAGGCTTTGTTTGGTACGGGTTATATGAATCGTGGAACGGGCTGCTCTACCCCTAAGGCTGACGCATCTAAAATATATGTGATGATGTGGCGATTCATTGCTCCGTCATTGCGAGGACGTAGCCCGAAGCAATCCAGAAACGGTAAATATGCTGGATTGCTTCCTGCTTCGTTCCTCGCAGTTCGCAATG
>JAIRKX010000203.1 GCA_031259805.1 Prevotellaceae bacterium
AATTCCTTCGTTGATTTTACGCCGAAGGATAGCGTAATTTTTGTTTATGGCGACGCCGACCAATGGGTTTATCCGGTCAATTCGGAAAATGCGTATAAGGCAATGTCCGCAAAGCAGTGCCCGGTTAAAGCTTACGTACAGCCCGGTGGTGACCACGAAACGACGCTTCCTTTATATTTGGAAGTATTGTTTGCACGGCTACAGGCGCTGAGCGGTCAATAAAGTATTTTTCATGTCTTTGTGAAAAATAAGGGCAATGAAGCCCATTTTCAACAAAACCATATTTTTCTTACACCGGAACACGAGCGGGGGTTTTATTTTTCCGATCTGCAATTCCAACTAAAAAGCCTTGGACATTCAAGAAAAATGGCTGTTATGGGTACGGGCAACATACTCGCCAATATTCAGAGTATCTATCCAATACATAGGACTTGTCTGCTCGCCGGACTAAACTAAGATTTTTGGTCGGGCCGAAACTAAGGTTTCAGCCGGGCCGAATACTAAGGTTTCGGTCCGACCAAAAATTTAGAGTATCGGCCGGGCTGGTGATTTGACCGTCGTATGGATTGTCTGGGAATGCTTGTACGGCTGTAATGATTTTCTTGCCCGCATGGTTCAGTCTATGGACGGGTAGAGGTAGGTGTTGTCCGTATTTAATTTGTGGATGCCGTTAATATTGACTATCCGTGCGGTGTTTTCGGGAGCGGCGTGGCTGACATCGGTCGAGGTTGGCGGGGCGACGGTGATGTTGTTACGTCGCCGGAAGGCCGGTTCTTTTTCCAGTCGGTTAATATCGGTTTCCTTGTCGACAATCAATACCGGTTTTGCGGGCGGGATAACCGTCCGGAGTGTGGGTGCAGCCGGCGACGGCGGCGTGGCAGCGGGGTCGGGTTGGGGATTGTCTATTTTATACACGCGTTGGTTGGGCGCGAGCGTAATCTCATCGTCGGAATGGGGCGCCGGCGTAGTCTCGTCGGAGGTGATGAGGGGGGAGGGAGGCGTCTCTCCTTCTTCGTCGTTGTCGTCGTCATCGTCGAACCGGTCGTCTTTCAGCGGGTGGAATACGATTTCAATGGGTTCTTCCGACGTATTATCGCTTGCAGGCGCTTGCGCGGACATTGCGAGGTCTATCACATTCATCCGAAAACCGGTGGCGACGATGGTTACCGATATGAAGTCGTCCATGCTGTCGTCGCGCACGACTCCGCGTTTGCAGTTTTCGATAGCGCCGGTTTTTTCCTGCACATAGTGCATGATTTTTTCGAGTTCCGACATGGTCAAGGCCTGTTCTGTTCCCGACGAGGTAATGTTGACCAGTACATTTTTAGCGCCCGACACGTCGCTGTCGTTGAGTAAGGGCGACGAGAGCGCTTTTTCGACGGCTTCGAGGGCGCGGCGTTCGCCGTTGGCTTTGCCCGATCCCATGATGGCTACGCCGCTATCCTTCATTGCCATTTCGACATCGGCAAAGTCGATGTTGATGAATCCGGGGCGGGTGATGATTTCGGCGATACCCTTGACGGCGATAGTTAGTACCTCATCGGCTTTGGGGAAGGCGTCGAAGACCGTTAGGTTGCCGTATAAGTCGTAGAGGCGCTGGTTGTCGATGATGAGCAAGCTGTCGACATGGCGCTTCATTTCACGGATACCGACAAAGGCTCGTTCGATGAATTTATAGCCTTCGTGCCGGAATGGAACGGTTACGACGCCGACCGTCAGCAGTTTCATTTCGCGGGCGATGCGGGCAATCACGGGGGCGGCGCCTGTGCCGGTGCCGCCGCCCATGCCTGCTGTGATGAATACCATTTTGGTATTATCGGATAACAGGGTTCGTATTTTGTCTTCGCTTTCTTCTGCCGCCTTCCGTCCCCGTTCGGGGTCGCAGCCAGCGCCCAGACCGGTAGAACCTAATTGAACTTTATACGGTACGGGGCTTATCGCCAGCGACTGCGCGTCGGTGTTGCACACGACAAAGTCCACATTCTTAATACCGGTGGCATACATGTAGTTTACCGCGTTGCTGCCGCCGCCGCCGACGCCGACGACTTTGATGATCGAGCCTGTGATTTCTTCCCAATCGTGGGGTACGTAAAAATCATCTTCCATGATTTCGATGGTTTAATTATTGATTACTTTAAATTCCGTACGGCGGTTCATTTGCCGGTTTTCATCCGTATCATTGGGTGCAATCGGCTGATCCATACCGTAGCCCTTATAGCTTAAGCGGGAATCGGCGATGCCTTCCTTCTTCAGGTAGTCGACGACGGATTTGGCGCGGTTTTCCGAAAGGGTTTTGTTGAATTGCGCACTGCCGATATTGTCGGTATGCCCCGATATTTCAATGACCAGCGACGGCGTTTCGTTCATCAGTTGTACTAACCGGTTCAATTCGCTCTTCGACTCGGGGCGTAATGTGGCTTTGCCGAAGTCGAAGAAAATATTCCGCAATACGATTTTGCTTCCGACTTCCAGTTTTTCCAGTCGGATTTCCTGTTCGATTTCCTGATAGCCGGCTGTTTCGGGCACGTTGAAGTTTTCGGAATGAAACAGGTATTTTTCGGCCATGACGGTGATGCCGTAGTTTTTGCCTGACGGCAACGAGACCATGTAACGTCCGGTTACGCTGTTCGATTTAAACAGCGCCAGTTCTTCGTTCTTTTCGACATCGGTCAGCGCGATGATCGCTTCGAGCGGCTCTGAGGTGGCTTTGTCGATGATACGTCCTTTCAGCAGGGTCATCGACGAGGTGTTAAGGGCGATGGCCTGTTCGATGACCGTTTCGGCAATCGGGTTGATACGCCACGCGAGCAGGTTGTCCTCAGAGTTATTGATCATCGGTTTTTCTTCGCCGAGGAAGGTGATCATATAAATATCCTGTTTGCCGATGCCGCCTTTCCGTTCCGACGAGTAATAGCCATGCCGTCCGCTGGCCGATACGGAGAAAAAGACATCGTTGCCGGCGGTATTGATGGGGTATCCCAGATTTTCGGGCGTGCTCCATTGTCCGTTTTCGAATGTCGTTTTGAAAATATCGTAGCCCCCCATGCCGGGATGCCCTTTGGAACTAAAGAATAATGTTTTTCCGTCGGGATGAGCAAATACGGCTTCTTCGTCGTCGGGCGTGTTGACAACGGCCGGCAAAAGATGCGCTTCACTCCAGCGGCCTTTTTCGTCCGGTTCGCTATAGTAGATATCCTGTTTGCCGATGCCTCCCGGCCTGTCCGATACGAAGTACAGTCTCCGTCCGTCCGGCGAGAGCGATACTTTCGATTCGTGGTATCGGGTATTGATATATTTGTTGAATGCCGTGGGTTTTGACCAGAAGCTTCCTATCAGTCGGCATTCGAAGATGTCGCCGCCGTTGGTGCTTTGGAAGATGAACAGCGTTTGACCATCGTGCGACAGGCCTGCCGATGCGTTGTTGTCTTCGCTGTTGACAATTGTGCCGGGATTGACCGGATATCCCCACCGATCGCCCGTACGGGTGGCGTAGTATATATTTTCAAAATTCTCGCCGTCTTTTGATTTTTTTGTTTTAGTTGCATCGGGACGCGTAGAGGTAAAGAACATGACCGAACCGTCGGCGTTGATGACCGGGCTGTATTCGTGGTATTCCGTATTGATGGCGCTCCCGATGTTTGTAATGAACACCCGCTCAGGGTTAGTCATCATCGTTATGCCTTTTTCGCATTGTGCGATTCGCTTGTCTATTTCCGACCAGCGGGCAATGGCTATTTTGGACGATGAGGTCCGATAGGCTTTGTACATTTGGATGGCTTTTTCCATCTCTTCGTTTTCATGATATAACTGTGCCATCCACCACAGGATATCTTCTTCGACATTAGGATTTAGTTCCATGGCCTTCCGAAAATGAGCCAGCGCCCGTTCCTTTTGATTGACGGTATACAGGCAACGTCCGATTTTATAGTTTAGCGCCGCATTGTTGGGGTTAAAGGCATTTGCCAGTTCGTAGTAATGCAATGCTTCGGCATAGTTCCATTCGCCCTGTTCAAAAAGCTTATCGCCGCTTTTGATGTTCGAACGCGCCTCGCTCAACGTCTTTTTCTGGTCGGGGAAATAGGTTTCGTTGAACTCTCTATTTTGCGCTGCCGCAGGATTCGCTGAAGCGATCAGGGCGCACAGTACGGTCATTACAATTATTTTTTTCATACGATTGTGGAGTTAAAAGTTACGGACTTGTTTGATATAGGCATCGGCAGAGGTACAACCATAACGGAGAGCTTTTGTCCAGTCTTCGATGGCTTCCTGTTCTTTCTGGAGCATTTCGTTGGTGTTTCCCCGATTGAGGTAGGCGTAGCCGTATTCGGGATTCAGTTGAATGGCGCGGTCATAGTCTTTGAGGGCTGTTTCGTACTGTTTGATTTTGAAGTAGGCGTTTCCGCGGTTGTTGTAGGCGTAGGCATATTGCGGATTGAGTTCGATGGTTTTCGAATAATCGGCAATAGCGCCGGCATAGTCGCCAAGTTCGTATTTGGCCAGCCCGCGGTTGTTGTAGGCAAGGTAGTAGTCTTTGTCTATTTCGATGGCTTTGGTGTATTGTGCGACGGCCGCTTCGTACTTGGCCTGATTGCGGTACATCGTACCCAGATTGTTATAAGCTAAGGCAAATTTCGGGTTCTTCTGCACGGCGGACTGGTAATCGCGGATAGCTGCCTCGTCGTTACCCAGCAGTTTGTTGGCGCTGCCGCGATCGTTATAGGCATTGGCCATGTTGGGGTTTATTTTAACAGCTTCGTTGTATTCGGCAATGGCTTTATTGTAGTCCTTTTGCTCAAAATAGATGCTTCCTCTGTAATAATAGGCCTGATCTAACATAGCGTCTTCGGCAATGGCCTTAGAGAAGTCGGACAGGGCGGCGTCTACCTTATCGAGTTCATAGTAGGCGCGTCCACGGCTGTAATAGGTGATAGCCGTCGGGGCATTGGCCAGCACAATATCGAAGTCTTCGATGGCTTCCGTATACTTTTTCAGGTCGCTTTTTACGACGCCCCGGTTATAGTACGCAAGATAAAAATCGGCCTTGATACGTATAGCCTCGTCGAATTGGCGGAGGGCTTCCTGCGGGTTGCCCTGTTCGAAGGCTGCAATGCCGGCGTTATAGGCCTGTTCGGCCTCCATGCGTTCCGCGCTAATCGTAACCACTTGCGCGGGCGCTATAAATGGGATGAACAAGCACAATACGCCTGTCCAAAAAATGTACATGATGATTCGTTTCATAGCTATTTATTGTTTTAAAGTAATACGATAAAGTTTCCCTGTAAATTTATTCCGTTTGTTGATCCCGAAGAAGACGCTCTAAGACTGCCAACGAAAACGTATTAGATCCGGCATATCCCATGATTTCCGGAGTTCGATTAATATCTTGCGTGGTATGCCTTCGCTGTCGCGAATGGTGGCCATGGAATCCAACCGGAGCATGAAATAATATTCGGCCCCTCCCTTTTTCCCTTTCTTCCCGGACTTTTCGTTCTTTTCCGAAGCCTCCGTCGGATCGAGTTTATAGGAGAATTCTTGCGACATCATGGTTAAGTCCTCTACCGGCTGTTCCAGTATAGTACTGATAAAAAATTTCGCTATCCGCTGATTTTCCATCAACCGTTTAAATACCGTATTGTAGATCGGGTTGGCAATGACAAGTGATTTGCCTGATGTTTTATTTTTTGCTGTTGTTTCCATATTTATCTTTTTTCTGTTTCCACAGAGTGCAAAGTTAGTAAAGATTTTGATAGCATACAAAATATACCGTAAGCAGGGGTGCATTTCAAATTGTCGTCCGTCGGCTAAAGCGACGGCAATAATAACTCATCACTTTCAACCTCCAACTCTTCGTTTTTATCTGGTCGGACCCCATAGAAGGTTCGAGGTCGGATCCCATAGAAGGTTCGAGGTCGGATCCCATAGAAGGTCGGGATCGGATCCCATAGAAGGTCGGGATCGGATCCCATAGAAGGTCGGGATCGGATCCGAAATCCGGTTCTGATGCGATCAGCCATCGGTGTCCGGGCAAACGCCTGTCGGCGTGTCGCGTACGCCGTGCTTAGATGCCGGATAAAGTTTATACCCCATCATCCTTTTTAAAGAAGTCCTTAAACAGGTCGCCCACAGCTTCGGGGACGCTTTTCTTACGCCTTGTTTTCTTTGTCGGCGTTTTTACCGTATCGTCCGTTGCGGGTTCTCCGACGTGGATGTGGACGGTTTCGTCCGTTTCTCTTTGTATGATGGGCGTTGCCGGTACGGTTGTCTGCAGGGTGGCCGGTATCTGGTCAGTAATGACGGCGGCGTTTTCGGCAGCGATAGCTTGCAGCAGCAGTCCGACGGCGGTAGCATAGCTGCAATGACGCACGTCCTTCGGCGAGTCGGAGGTAAGGTGTATCGGTCGGACGATGCGGACGGGCATGCCGGTTTTAGCGGTTGCAAATTCTTTCAGGTGTTGCATCATTGCGCCGCCACCGGTGAATACAAGGCCGCTCGGCAACTTGTCGGCATAACCCGATTGACCGATTTCGTACATGACGGCCTCTATAATTTCATCGACGCGCGCTTCGATGATGCCGGCAAGAAAGGAGAAGGCTATCTTTTGCGTTTCGCGGTCGCCGTTCATGTCGATCACCAGCGTGGTGTTGGCATTGACTAAGTCGCGGTAGCACGAGCCATACTGTATTTTGATGGCGTTGGCATGCCGGCGCATCACGCCGCATCCATCCCAGATGTCTTCCGTAATCGTGTTGCCGCCGAAGGGTACAATGGCCGAATAGCGGACAATCTTGTCGTAATAGACAACAACGTTCGTCGTCCCGCCGCCCATGTCGACTACCGCTACGCCCATTTCTTTTTCGTCGTCGGAGAGTACGGCCTGCGCGGTGGCAATCGGTTTAAATAGGCCTCGCTTCAGTGTCAAGCCGGCTTGCCGGATACACCAATTGCTGTTTTCGACCGGTGCTTCGGAGCCGATAAACATCTGGTAGTTCGCCGACAGGTATTTGCCCGACATTCCTACCGGATTGGGAATGCCGGCATAATTATCAACCCGATACTCCTGCGGCGCGACGTGCAGGATGCGTTCGCCCGGTTTGACCGGCTGGAGGTACATCTGCTCTTCCATCTCCTTTCGTTCGTATTCCGTGATTTCGGTTGTTCCGATGGGGCGAATGTGGTTGATGGGGACATTAAGGCAACGGTAGTAGCTCCCTGCCATGCCGACATAGGCCTCGCGCACGTCAATATTCCACTTTTCGCGGATGTCGGCCAGTGTCTTGGCAATGGCATCGCGGACGCTACCTGTGTGCAGTACTTCGCTACGTAACATGCTGCCTCGAGGCAGCGGCTCTTCGCTGTACGCGAGTACATGCACTTTGCCGCCGGCGACTTCGCGTCCGACCAGCGTAATGACTTTCGTAGTGCCGATATCAACGGCAGCGACTACTCGTCCGTCGCCCTGCGGGGCAACGGTGTGGGTGTTTCCCGAATGGGGTAGTTGAAAAATCTGTTCCATATTTGTTGATTTGTTTCCTTTGCAGGCAGTTCTAATTTTTAATTCATTTTGTGGCGATGACTTGGTTTCCGTAGCGCAGGTCTATTTTCGAGTAACGTTTCCAGCCTTCGTTGGGCAGGGCGTAGCGGTAGAAGGCATAGAGCTTTTTCAGCTTGTACTCGTAATTGTCCAGCGATCCCAGTTTAATTAGCTGGTTGCCGACGCGCGGGATGATTTCGATGTCGTGGGCATTATGTACATGCAGTTGCAGTACCTGCGACTGCCAAAAGTCGTGCTTGTCCAAGAAAAGGCCGAATGTGTAGAGTTGCTTTATCAGGTTGTCTTTGTCGGGAATGTCGCCCGTATGCCCGGCTTTGAACGAGGGGGCGATATTGCCTGTAACAATCGGCACATACGATGTATAGGTGTGGGAAAAGGGGAATATGTAGCCTGCGTCATCAATATAAAAGCTGCCTTGCTCCGTCAGTACGCGCATGACCGGACGGCGCTGGTATACCCGAATGTGCAGCACACCGTCGATCGATGTGCAGGCGCTGGCATTCCTGATTACGCTTTGGGCATTCAGTTTGTTTTCGATCCGTCGCGTGTTGATGCGGTCGACAGGCGCGCCGATGAGCGAGCTATTCGCCCGGTCTATCAGCTGCCGTACATTCCTGGTATCGATAAACCGGTTAACGGCGCTGTCGCAAATGGTAATGTCGATGTGGCGGCAGTATATCTGTTGCCGTTTCTTATCTACAAAGCCGGTCGTCGTTACCAGATAGGCCACGAACAATACGACGGTGATGCCGATCATGATTTTCTGTTTCGCATTCATGGCGTGGATGAAATGGACGAAGGGGATGGAGAAGGATGAATTTCATTTTTTACATTCTTCTTCATCCACTTTGTCAGCGGTTGTACCAGTCGGTCGATGTCGCCGGCGCCGAAGGTTACGAGTACATCAATGTCTTTTGTTTCCAGTATATCCAACAGGTCGCTTTGGGCGCATAATTGCTTTTGCGGCAGGGTTACTTTATCCAAGATCAGGGTGGCTGTGACGTCGGGAATCGGTTCTTCGCGGGCGGGATAGATGTCGAGCAGAATCAACTCGTCGAGCAGACTGAGGCTGTCGGCAAAGTCGTCGGCAAAATCGCGGGTGCGCGTGTAAAGGTGCGGCTGGAAGATGCCGGTGATTTTCCGTTCCGGGAATGTTTCGCGCAGCGAGGTAATCGCTGCCCGCAGTTCTGCGGGGTGATGCGCATAGTCGTCGACATAGGCGCCATGCGGCGTATTGAACTGTACATCGAAGCGTCGCTGCACACCGTTGAACGAGGCGAGTGACTTCCGGATCGTTTTCATAAAGGCATACGACAGTTTTTGGGCACTCTTCATGTACATCCATGCGGCGGCTACGGCAGCTATGGCATTTTCGATATTGACCCGCGCGGGGACGCCTAAGACGCATTCGCCGATGAGGTGATGGGGCACGTGCAGGTCGAATTGTAACAAGCCGCTGTCGAGCCGACGGATGTTTGTGGCATAAAAGTCGGAGATCTCGTCTGCCGCGTAGCGATAGACGGCGACGTTCCCTGCCTGCCGGTCGGCGATAGGCAAGTAGAGTCCCTTTTTCAGGATGAGCGTGCCGCCGGACTGCACCTGCCGAATGAAATCGACATAGGCCTGCGTTACGGCTTCGGGCGTGTCGTATACATCCAGATGGTCGGCGTCGGCAGCTGTTACGACAGCTATCTGAGGGAACAGTTGCAGGAAGGAGCGGTCGAACTCATCGGCTTCGGACACCAGCGCCGGCGAGGGGGATAGCAGTACGTTGGTGTGGTAGTTCTTCGATATGCCGCCCATAAACGCCGTGCAGTCTCTGCCCGCCTGAGTTAAGAGGTGCGCCGTCAATGCGCTAATGGTGGTTTTGCCGTGCGTACCGGCGATGGCGATGGTGGTTTTGCCGGCAGCGATGTGTCCCAATGCTTCCGAGCGTTTAATAACCGTGTAACGATGTTGCTTGAACCAGTTCAGTTCGCGATGTTCGGCGGGTACGGCCGGTGTGTAAATCACCAGCGTGCCGACAGGAGGCGTGGCGGACGTGCCGGATGCTCTTTTTTGGGGCAAGAACGCGGCTGGAATCAGCGATACGTCATCTTCGTAGTGAATGTCGATGCCTTCGCGCTCCAGTTCGGCTGTTAAGGTCGACGGTGTTCGGTCGTAGCCGGCGACTGTGGCGCCGGCGTGTTTGTAGTACCGCGCTAACGCACTCATGCCAACGCCGCCAATGCCTATGAAGTAGACGGCGTTCGGGTGCAGGATGCGGGGTGCAGGGTGCGGAGTATGTTGTTTGTTATTCATAATTCATAATTCTTAGTTTTAGCATCTCTTCTACGATATCTCTGGTAGCATTTGGTTTAGCGAGGAGGGCAGCGTTCCGGCGTATGGCGTCGAGACGGGCGTCGTCCTGTAGGAGGGACAGGGCGAGGGGCAGGACCTGGGTAGTGGCATCGGCGTCGGCAACCATCAGGGCGGCGTTTTTCTCGACCAGCGCTTGGGCGTTTTTGGTCTGGTGGTCTTCGGCTACGTTGGGCGAGGGCACAAAGATACAGGCTTTGCCTGCGACGCATAGCTCCGAGATGATGCCGGCACCGGCGCGCGATATGACGACATCGGCGGCGGCAAAAGCATCGTCCATGCGGTCAATGAAAGCCATCGCCCGAATGGTCTTCGGATGTCCTATGGCGGCCAGCGCCGTCTGCGCTTCTGCAAAATAGGTTTTGCCGGTTTGCCAGATGAATTGCACCGTGCCGGCGGCCAGCATGGGCAGGGCTTGCATCATCATCCGGTTGAGTGTGCGTGCACCTAAGCTGCCGCCGACGACTAATACGGTCGGTTCGTCGGGAGAGAGGCCGAAAGAGGCCGCCGCCGGCGGGTCAACAAGGGAGGCCTGTCCGCCGGCAAAGCGTACCGGATTGCCGGTGAGACGGATTTTCTCTTTCGGGAAAAAACGTTCCATGCCGTCGTAAGCTACGCATATCCGGTTGGCGCGCTTGGCGAGGAGCTTGTTGGTGATGCCTGCATACGAATTTTGTTCTTGTAGCAGGGTTGGGATCTTTCGCCGTTGTGCTACCCATAGTATCGGGCCGCTGGCGTAGCCGCCGACGCCCACAACTACATCGGGGCGGAAGTCCTTAATAATATGTGCCGCCTTGCGGAGGCTTTTTAGTGCTTTGAAAGGCAGCAGGCCGTTCTTCCATGTCCACGCTCGCTGTAAGCCCATCACAGGTAAGCCGATGATGGGGTATCCTGCCACCGGCACTTTCTCCATTTCCATGCGGCCTTCTGCACCGACAAATAAAATCGCCGCCGTCGGGATCTGTCGTCGCAGTTCATCGGCAATCGCTATGGCCGGATATATGTGTCCACCTGTTCCGCCGCCGCTGATAATAAATTTGTACATAGTTATTGAATGGCTTATTTGTGGATTTGTATAGTCGTTTTGTTATGTGTACTTTCTTTTGACATGGAATAACCATAGGTTGTTGACCTCTGTTTGGCTACCGGCATGTTGTCGCTGTGGGGCAAGCGAGTAACATCTCCCGACAGGGGCGTCCTGCGTATGATGCGCGAACCGGCAGTTACTTTTTTATTCCGTTTCATCTCATTCTTTTTTTTCATCTGTTTCACCCCTTTTTATTTTTTTCCTCTTTTTCCTCTATGTACACTCCTTTTTCCCGTTTTTCCTGTTCTTCGGCCTCGCGGCTGATGGAAAGTACGATACCGAGGGCAAATCCGGTGGTGATTAGCGAGCTTCCGCCATGACTGACTAAGGGCAGTGTCTGTCCGGTTACAGGAAGCAGCCCTACCGAAACACCCATGTGAAGGAAAGCCTGAAAGACGATTTGCAGCATGATGCCCAAAATAACGACGGAGTAGAATATTTTTCTGCATGATCGTACGATGACTACTACGCGGTAGAACATCCACAGGTAGAGTAGCAGTACAAAGCTACACCCCCACAGGCCATATTCTTCGACGATGATGGCGAAAATAAAGTCGTCGTAGGCATTAGGCAGGATGTGCCGTTGGGTGCTGTTACCGGGGCCTTTGCCAAGGAAACCACCGGAGGCGACGGCGATTTTGGCGTTGTCGGGCTGGAAGGTGAACGCTTCCTTGGCGCGTTCGGAGTCTTCGGGGGCGAAGAACACCAGCACGCGGTTGTTGACCATCTTTTTGACCCGTGTGAACATGGGTGTGGTGTACGACAGCAGTACGATGACGCCTAACAGCGCGAGTGCGATGGCCAGCGTTTTCCACAGATAGCTGCTGCGGATGCGTGCTACGATGAGTACGATAAATACCGTGAATCCTAATAATAATGCTACCGAAGTGCTGCCCATGCGGATAAGCAGCACGCAGAGCGCGGCCACCGGCACGATGATGCGCCAGAAGTATTTCTGGAATGTGTCGAGCGTGTGGTCTTTGCTGTGTTCTTCAAGTACTTTGGCGATGTATAGTATGATGGCGAATTTGGCCAGTTCCGATGGATGGAACGTAACTAGCCCGAATAGCTCGATCCGTCGCGATGCTTCGTTAAATTCCGCGCCTACGAGGAGGGTAAAAACCAGCAGGGCGAAGGAGAAGACGAGTATCAGTTTGGCAAAATTGCGATAGAGGTAGTAGGGTGTAATATGCGCCACATACACGAGCAGGATGCTGAATGCAATAAAAATAAACTGGCGTCGGAGATATTCAAAGGCTGTTTTGCCGTTGAGGTCAGCCAGTGAACTGGTGGCCGAAAAGACGGCCAGCAGCGAAATGGCCGATAGTAATATAATAATCTGCCACAGCACCCGGTCGCCCTTGAAACTTTGGAAGAATGCCGAGCGGCGAAAGTCGGTCGCCATTCGTCCTACGGTCGTCCACGGGGACGAGGTGTTCGTATATGTCGTATTGTCATCCATGCTTCCGGTCTCCTATAAATGACGTACCGCTTCTTTGAATTGTCGTCCGCGGTCCTCGTAGTTTTCAAATAAATCGAAACTGGCGCAGGCGGGCGAGAGTAACACCGTATCGCCCGGTTCAGCCAGCCGGTAAGCCGCTTTGATGGCCTTGTCCATCGACTGCACGTCGATCATCATCGGCGTTTTGTCGGCAAACGCACGATGCAGTTTTTCGTTGTCGATGCCCAAACAGATAATGGCTTTCACTTTTTGCCGGACTAATTCGTACAGGTCGGAGTAGTCGTTGCCTTTGTCCGTACCTCCCACAATCCATATCACGCGGGTACGCATACTTTCGAGAGCATACCACGCCGAGTTGACATTGGTGGCCTTGCTGTCGTTAATATACAGCACATCGCGCACCTTCAAAACCGGCTCAAGCCGATGCTCCACGCCGCGGAATGTGGCCAGACTTTCACGAATAACCTCGTTGCGGACATTCAATACCTGCCCCGCCACAGCCGCCGCCATTGAGTTATAAATATTATGCTTCCCTTGCAGGGCAAGCTCTGTAATCATCATCGAAAATTCCTCTTCGCGATAATGCGCCTGCAGGCGTTCGTTGATAACATATGCGCCCTGCGGCACCTGCTCGGTCTGCGAAAACGGCAATAGTTGCGCCTTCAATACGATTTCTTGCAGGTGCGACATAGTTACTTCGTCGTCCGAGCAAAAAATAAAGCAATCTTCCTTCAACATGTTTTGCGTGATGCGGAACTTCGCCCGCGCATAGTTCTCAAGACTGTAATCGTAGCGATCCAGATGGTCGGGCGTAATATTGAGCAGTACCGCAATGTCGGCCTTGAACTCGTACATGCCCTCCAATTGAAAACTGCTAAGCTCAAGTACGTAATAGTCGTAGTTTTCGGTGGCCACCTGATAGGCGTAGCTTTTTCCAATGTTGCCCGCCAGCCCGACATTCAGTCCGGCGTTTTTCAGCAGGAAGTATATAATCGAAGCGGTAGTCGTTTTGCCGTTGCTGCCGGTGATGCAGATTTTCTTTGCCCGGCAATAGCGTCCGGCAAATTCGATGTCGGAAATCACCGGCTTGCCCTGCGCCAGCAAAGCCTGCACGATGGTCGCTCGGTCGGGAATGCCGGGGCTTTTAATCACCTCGTCGGCAGTCAGAATAAGCGACTCGCTGTGCCCGCCCTCTTCGTAGGGGATATAGTAAGCGCCCAGCAGTTCCCGCGCCTCGCTCTTCAACGTGCCTGTATCGGAGAGGAACACGTCGAACCCCTTGCTCTGCGCCAGCACTGCCGCCCCCACGCCGCTCTCGCCCCCGCCAAGAACCACGATGCGACGGGATGTAGATGATGCAGATGAAAAAGATGAAGTGTGTGGTATCATATTATTGTTCATTGTGCGCTATTTATTATTCATGACTCATCGTACTTTCAGCGTTACAATTGTAATCACGGCAAGGAGCACAGTGATAATCCAGAAGCGGGTTACGATTTTCGCTTCGGGCAGCGGCTGTAGCGGGCGTTGGATAAGCGCCACGATGCCGGCATTGCCCGGTTTCTGGAAATGGTGATGCAATGGCGCCATTTTGAAGACCCGCCGGCCGAAGCCGTACCGCCGTTTGGTATACTTAAAATACAACGTTTGCACGACGACCGACAGGCTTTCGACAAAGAAAATACCGCATAGCACCGGAATCAGCAATTCCTTACGGATGACGATGGCAAACACCGCCACGATGCCTCCGATGGCGAGGCTGCCCGTGTCGCCCATGAACACCTGCGCCGGATAGGAGTTGTACCACAAAAAGCCCACCAGCGCCCCGATGAACGCCGCCATGAAAACGACCAGCTCGCCGCTCAACGGAATGTACATAATGTTTAAGTAATCGGCATAGATACTATTCCCCGAAAGGTAGGCAAGGATGCCCAGCGTCGTGCCGATGATAATCGAAATGCCGGAGGCCATGCCGTCCATGCCGTCGGTGAGGTTGGCGCTGTTGGATACCGCGATGATGATAAAAATCACAATCAGGCTATACAGCAGCCAGCCGACGATCTTACCCGTCGGCCCGTCCCATGGCGACAGCCATTCGTAGTCAAATTCATTTTCTTTAACAAACGGAATGGTCGTTTGCGTAGTCTTGACGTCGCAGAGGTAACGGATTTCCTTCTCCTTGTTATATTCCACCATTTCTGTGTTGGGCATGGTTTTCGTCGTCGGTTCGCAAATCTTAATGTCATCGCAGAAGCACATCGTGGCGGCCACAATTACGCCCAGACCAATTTGTCCGAACACTTTAAACCGCCCATGCAACCCTGCTTTATTTTTCTGAAACACCTTAATATGATCATCCAAAAAACCGATAGCACCCAGCCAGACGGAGGTAATGATCATCAACCAGACGTAGACATTGGTGAGGTCGCCGACCAGTAGCACGGGCACAAGGATGGCCAGCAGGATGATTAGGCCGCCCATCGTCGGCGTGCCTTTTTTCTGCTTTTGTCCTTCGAGGTCAAGGTCGCGGACGACCTCGCCGATTTGCCGCCGCTGCAACAGGCGAATGATGCGCTTCCCAAACAGCGCGGCAATAACCAGTGCAATGATGATAGCTACTGCCGAGCGGAACGTCAGGTACTGAAACAACCCCGCACCCGGAAAGTCCCATTCGGTGTTTAAATATTGGAATAAGTGGTATAACATAATTTTTTTATCTTTTTCATCTTTTCATTCCTTCAAGCATTTCCTTTGCTACTTCCACGTCGTCGAAAGCAGTACGCAGGCCGTTTACTTCCTGGTATTTCTCATGTCCTTTACCGGCGATCAGCACAATAGCTCCGGCGGGTTGCGCCAGCGTCAGCGCTGTACGGATAGCCTCGCGGCGGTCGGTGATAAACAGCGATTGTGCACGCTGCGCAGCGTCCAGACCGGCTTTCATGTCGTGGAGAATGGCTTCGGGGTCCTCAAAGCGCGGGTTGTCGGACGTAAAAATAACGCGATCGCTATGGTCGGCGGCTATCTGCGCCATGCGGGGACGTTTTGCGGTATCGCGGTTGCCTCCGCAGCCGACGACGGTAATCAGCCGCTCGTTGCGGCGGATGTCATTGATCGTGCACAGGACGTTTTGCAGGGCGTCGGGCGTATGGGCGTAGTCGACGATCACCGTCATATCAACCGCTCCGTGTAGGGTTTCAAAGCGGCCGGCGACAGGCGGGATGGCGCTCAACAGGCGCAGGGCTTCGCGCTTGTCGACGCCCAACAACTGCGCAGCGGCATAGGCGGCCAGCAGGTTATAGGCATTGAATGCTCCGATGAGCGGCGTCCATACATCCATGCCGTCGATGTGGAGTTGCATGCCGTCGAAGGTGTTTTCGATAATCCGCGCTTTGAAGTCCGCCCACGTACGGAGGGCGTAGGTTTTGACAGTGGCGTTGGTATTTTGCCCCATCAGACGTCCGTTGCGGTCGTCGACGTTGAGCAGCGCAAACGCTTGTCGCGGCAGGCGGTCGAAGAAGGTCTTTTTAGCGCGGATGTAGTCGCTGAACGTCTTGTGGTAATCCAAATGGTCGTGAGTGATGTTACTGAACAGCGCACCGGCAAAGTCTATTCCGGCGATACGTTCCTGCACAATCGCGTGCGAACTGACTTCCATAAAGCAGCAGGTGCACCCGGACAGCGTCATATCGGACAGCAGGCGGTTAAGTGTGATAGCGTCGGGCGTGGTGTGGGTGGCGGCGACTTCGCGGTCGTCTACGTAATTCGCCACGGTCGACAGCAGGCCGGTCTTATGTCCCAATGCGCGGAACAGGCGGTAGAGCAGGGTGGCGGTCGTGGTTTTGCCATTCGTGCCCGTGATACCCACTACCTTCATCCGTCGCGATGGACGATCGTAGAACGCCGCAGCGATGTCCCCCATAGCGACACGGCTATCCTTCACCACAATGTAGCACACACGGGGGTCGACGTCCGTCGGCAGCCGCTCGCATACTACCGCCGCCGCGCCGTTAGCCGTTGCATCGCCGATAAACCGATGGCCGTCGGTCGTCTCGCCGCGCAACGCAAAGAACAGCTGTCCCTGCTCCACCGCTTGCGAACTTAGCCCTAACGAGCGAATTGCTATCGCCGCCGACCCCTGTATAGCCAAAGGGTGCACATCGCTTATTAAATCTGTCAATAACATTTTTAATTATTCATTATTCATTGTTCATTGTTGTAGTTTTCTATCGAGCGATGCATTCCTAACGGAATGTATCCTATCTAAAATCTAAAATCCAAGCTCCAAGTAAACAGATTGCCCTTTTGTAATTTTCGTGCCCGGTGCGACGGATTGCTTCAGCACGCGCCCCACGCCGGTGAAACGCACGTTCAGATCCATATTCTCCAACAAAAACAACGCATCTTTCAACCCCATATTAAGCACCGACGGCAGTTCGTCGCCGTTGACGTCTTTGGAGATTTCCCACACATACTCTTTTTCGGTGTACACGCCGACCCATTGCGTATCCTTTGTCAGGAATTTGGACGGGATTGCCAGCCGGCTCAGGGCGTTCTCCACGTCAGCTTTCCTGCCGCCCTTGACTAACGGCATTTCTGTAGACGTCGGATGTTCCGTATCGGTCGTTACCGGCCAGTCCTTGTTGGCGATATAGAGTTTGTCGGCAATGTTTTTGAACACCGGCGCCGCCCACTTCGAGCCGTATAGCGCTTCCGTCGTTTTTTCGGCATACAGCACCACAATAGCGCTGTACTTAGGCGCTTCCGACGGGAAAAAACCGACGAATGACGCCTGTGGTTTCCGGAATTTACCTTCCTTATAAACCCCGTCGAACAACAATTGGGAAGTGCCCGTTTTGCCCGAAATGCTATAACGCTTGTCATTGATTCCGCGAGCCGTACCTCGCTCCACCGCGCCGCGCAGGGCGGTATGTACATCCTTCAATACCGACGGCGAACAAATAGCGCTGTTGATTACCTCCGTCGGGAATTTTTTATATGTGCCGCCGTACTTGTTTTGTATGAAGCGCACGAATTTCGGCTTCACCATTTTGCCGCCGTTGGCCACGGCGTTATACAGGGTCAGCGTATGCAGGGGTGTCAGCAACACCTCATAACCGATGGACTGCATCGGGATAGACACCCCCGACCACACCTTATCGCCCGGATAACCGATCGTCGGGGTGGCTTCGCCTTTAATCTGCAAGCCCAGCGGCTTATGCAGGTACATACTGTATAGCCGGTCGGTAAATTGTTTTTCATTGCCGTTACCATAAGCCATGACTGCGGTCTTGGCAAAACCTACATTCGAGGAATGCTCCAACACTTGCTGCATCGGAATCGTCCCCAGTTCCTTATGGTCGTCGACGAACGGCACGCCGTGATAGCGCCACACCCCATTGCCTACATTGACGGGTGTTTCGAGTGTTACATAGTTATCTTCCAGCAGCGCAATCAGCATAGGCAGCTTGAACGTCGAACCGGGGCTTGTGGCCATGCCGATGGCATAGTTGAACGCCTCGTCGTAGCTGCCGTTGGCGCGGCGCTTCATGTTGGCGATAGCGCGTATTTCGCCGGTAGCCACTTCCATGACAATCGCCGTACCGGCTTCGAACACCGGATTCTCCATCATCTTTTCGCGCAATGCTGTTTCGGCGGCATCCTGAATATCGACGTCGAGCGTAGTAACGATGTGCATACCGTCGCGCGGCTCTTTGTCCGCCCCGCTGCTAATCGGCATCCATTCGCCGCCCGGAAGGCGCTGCAACATCCGTTTGCCCGGCGTGCCACACAAATACGCATCGAATGCATCCTCGATCCCGACGCCCACGCCGTCGGCATTCTTCCAGCCAATCGTACGATAGGCCAGCCGGTCGTATGGGTTTGTCCGCTTACTTCTCGGTTCGGCAATCAGGCCGCCCCGGTACTGTCCCAGTGCAAACAGCGGAAATTGCTTCACCGTTTGCAATTCCGTATAACTTACCCACTGCGGATTCACCAGCATATAACGCTTGCCGGCCTTTCGCGCCTGATTCAGTTCCGCTTTATAACGGTCGGCGGGCTTGTCTTTATAGAAATGGGACAATGCCGCCGCCAGCCCGTCGATGTTTGCCTGAAACATCGAATCGGACGTTACCATACAGTCGAATCGCAGTTCATAATACGGTAGCGACATAGCCAGTACGCGCCCGTCGCTGGCTAATATATTGCCGCGTACTGCCGGTAAATCCTCTTGTCGCAGGCTACGTTTCAGCCCCTCCTTCTTCAATTCGCTATTGAACTGCAGGGCGACAACCTGCACAATAATCCCTATTCCCAGCAGTACCACCAGCCCATACACAAAGCCAATCCGACGAATAATCGGCTGCGTCTCCCGGCTATCTTGGGGAGAGGACGCTTGCGAACGCTTATTATTGCTATTTGTACCCATGCAATTGAATATTGTCTGTTTGTCTATTGTTTACTGCCTATTCGTTTCGGTGGCGTTTGCGGGGCGGCGATTGTCGTGATGTTCCGTTCCTTCAGCAACCGCGTGATGGTCGATTGCTTGTTCATTTGCATTAATTTTGAATCAAGCATCTTATATTCGGCGCGTAAATTTTTCACCTCCCGCTCGACCTGCCGCACCCGACGTACTGTCTGCGCCATATTATAATGAAACCCGATGTACAACAAGGCCAGCACAAATACATAAAACAAATAGCCGCCATGCTTCCGCCACAGGGTATTGACCGACCGGCCGGAAAAAAGCCGGCTGATGGCATTACCAGCCCTGTTACCTGTCCTGTTTTTTTTCGGTTTTCCCATAATCGTACCTGTTAACTATTGACTGTACTGTCCGCGGCCACTTCCGCCACGCGCAGTTTAGCGCTACGCGCCCGCGTATTCGCCCGTATTTCTTCTTCCTTCGGTATGATGGCCTTTTTAGTAACGACGATAAACGGCGACCGTTCCTGCCCGTAGAAATCTTTCGTTCGTTGTCCCTCCACATTGCCCGTCCGCATAAAATTTTTCACCATGCGGTCTTCCAGCGAATGATAGGTAATGACCACCAACCGTCCTCCTTCCTTCAATAGCTTCAACGATTGAGCCAGCAACTGTTCCAGCGCCTGCATCTCTGCATTGACTTCCATCCGCAATGCCTGAAAAATCGTCGCCAGATACTTATGTTCCGCCTGACGCGGCATACACGGTCTGATTGCTTCGACCAGTTCGCCGACGGTCTCGACAGACTCTCTATGACGGCGGTCGACAATGCACCGCGCCACTTTCGGAGCATTTTCCACTTCCCCGTACATTTTGAAAAGCATTTGCAACCGGCTTTCGCTATACGTATTCAATACCTGCGCAGCCGTCAACGTCGACTGCCGGTTCATACGCATATCCAGCGCCGCCTCGAAACGAAACGAAAAACCGCGCTCCGGCGTATCAAACTGATGCGACGACACGCCCAAGTCGGCCAGAATCCCGTCCACCTGCTCCACTCCTTCGTAGCGCACGAGGCTGCGGATGTAGCGGAAATTGTTTCGGATAAACGTCAGTCGCCGGTCGTCAATGCAGTTAGCGTCGGCGTCGGCATCGCGGTCGAACGCCAGCAGGCGGCCTTTCGGCAAACGGCGCAGGATTTCGCGGGCATGGCTGCCGCCGCCGTATGTCGCGTCGATGTACGTACCGCCAGCCTTCACGCAAAGCGCATCAACGCTCTCGTGCAATAATACCGGTATATGATAGGCAGTCATTTTATTCGTGTCCTAACAATTTTTCAAACAATGCGGCAAATTCGTCTTCGGGGATTGCATTGGCCATCCAATTTTCCTTTGCCCATAGCTGTATTTTAAAATCCTGACCGACGAACACCACCTCTTTCCGTACCTGCATTTTTTCGAGCAATGGCTTTGGGATGGTGATGCGCGACATTTTCTCGTCGGGCGTTACAATAGCGCGGTCGCGATTGAAGCCTTCCCACACCTCATTGCCTTCACGCGAAAAGAGATTGATGCGCGATTTTACCTGCGCCGACAATTTATCCCATTCTTCCATCGTATACATTTCGAGCGAGGCGTTGAATACATTCTTACGCACGACGTACGAAGCGCCTTTGTCGGCGGCCTGTGCGCGCAACTCCGACGGGAATATCAGTCGTCCCCGGTCGTCTAATTTGCTGGTGTATTCGCCTATAAATGCAGCCATTTGATTTTATAACCTGAAATAGATTGCAAATATAAAGCTTTTTTCCCATATACTTACACTTTTTTACATTTTTTTACATTCAAAGATACTAACCATGCGTAAGAGTTATTCACAATTTGTGGTTAATTCGGTTTTTATGAATTAGATATATAGTGGATAAATGACGATTGACGTGAAATGCGAAACATGCCTGCGGCAGGGGTAGGGTAGAGGATGCAGCAGGCGTAAGGCGCCCCTACGGGAAAAGGGGGGCGGAACGCGGCGTCATTCTATTGATATGGTTGTCCTGACGGATAACCCCAACCCCTGCAGGCAGTCTTCATACATTTGTACGGGCGAAAAATTTTTCGTCCCATTATGTTTTTTTAAACTATTTTTTGGTTAGTTTTAGAAAAAAACATACCTTTGTTGCCGGCTAAAATGTACCTTTGTCGGCAGTCCCATTTTTGATTAAATTAGTAAGTTAATAAAAATCCCTTTTTTCTTTTTCCACTCCCACATTTTTAATTTCTTCTGCTGTCCGGCATTCGTTTTTTTTCCGGCTTTTTTTTTTGGTTACTTCATTTTTATAATATCCTTATATCTCTCTACTTACTCTTCGTCATTTTTTTAAATGCACATTCATTCTTCCCCTTATTCGTCCCCCGTTTTTTGCCTTTTAACGCTTTGGTTTCGCATCTATTAGGGAGACCGAAACACGTTCATTTCTCCCTCGATTCTTCCCCCAATT
>JAIRKX010000220.1 GCA_031259805.1 Prevotellaceae bacterium
TTTGAGGTGCACGTTGTCGCCACCGTCTACCAAGATGAAATCATTGTTGATCGTACCATATTTTGGAGTGGTTTCGTTGCCGGTATCAGGCCGTTCGATGGCGTCCCATGAGTCGTGTCGCGGTTGGAATTTAATTCCGAGCTGGTTTGTTTTGAATCGTTGGCCTCCGATGCCCGACAGTTTGTATATACCGTTGCCCATTGGGGCGAGGCAGATGGCATCGCTGGGGCTCCATCCTATCAGGTTGGCGATGGTGGGGTTGCCCAGTCCTTCGCCGATAGCCCATACGGCGCCGGATCCGTCTTCCTGCAATGTGGCCAGTTCGTTGTTGCTGTTCATGACTTGTACTTTGAAGTATTTTCGTTCGAAGTTGGCGATAATGCGGTACCGTCCTGTGATGGGGATAAAGCGGAGGGTTTGGTCGCCGGTTTTTTCAAAGAAATCGGGGTCGATCCACCAGTCGGAGAAGTCGAGGACACCGACTGTGAGCGTTTCGTTCCGGACAATGTCCAAGTCCACGCTGAAGAGATTTTCATTGTCCCCCATCTGTATAAACGGGTAACCGTTGATGTTCATCTTTTCTCCATAAGGCGTAACGACTATGGAGGTATTCGACACTTCGGGGAGCATGTATTTAGCAGCAATAACCTCAGCCACTACTTTGGCTTCGAGTATTGCCGGATCGCCTGGCATTGCGCCCAGCGTTTTTGTAATTAACGTGTTCAGTTCGTCGTGTGTGAAACTGATACTGCACTGTTGCAGGACACTGTTGTCGTCCGGTTCCCATGTGGCGCTTCGTTCCTGTACCGACAGTTGGAAACGATAGGAAACAGACGTTCCTTCGCCCCGGTCGACAGCGCGATCCCATGTGAAAGTAAGGGCTGTTTTGTCACCGTTGTTTTCATCGAGCGTCAGTTGGTCTATAGGTGTAGCCGTAAGATGCATTCCGTCATCCGGCCTTGTCAGTTCCCGTGTAAGGGGGTCTTCTTCATTGCATCCTGTAAAGAGGAGCATAACGATTGCTAAAGATTGCAGTAGTTTTTTCATGATTTTTAATTTTAAAGTATAGTAATTTTATATCACGGTTTAATTTATTCTTCATAAGAACCTGTATTGTCAATTTGCCTGCGTCCAGTAAGGCATTTGTACTAAATTGGGGTTTTTATCCATTTGGTTCTGACTGATAGGAAACCAGTAGAATTGCTTTTTATATTGCCTTGTTTGATATACGGTGCGTATATAAAATTCGGCATTGTTTGTACCTCTGGCATTCATGCCGTCGAAGCCCCCTGTTAGCCGTTCTTCGGCTTCAGTCCATCGGCGGAGGTCGTCATACCGGATTCCTTCGCAGCAGAGTTCGACATGTCGTTCGGCGCGTATTATTTTGCGCATAGCGTCCTGTGTATTATCCACATGGATAAAGTCATTGTCCGTAGCGCCGTGGGTATATTGTCGTATGCCAGCGCGTTCACGGATTTTGTTCAGGTAAAACAGGATGTTGACATTCCCCGGGTCGCTTTCGTTGAGGGCTTCGGAATAGTTGAGGTAGGCTTCACCCAAGCGGTAGAGGATATCGGGACGGTAGACGTAGGACTCTGTCGGGGCGAAGGTGGTAAGCGGACTGGTTTTTTTGCGTGCCAGATAGCCGTTTTGCGGCGCGTCGTACGTACCCGAATTATCCCGTTGTCCGAGGAAAAATTCCAGGTTTCTTCTGGCGGATGGATACCATGCGCCGTGGTAATAGACGGCAGTGTAAAATCGTGGTTCTCGGTTGCAGTACATATTATAGGCGCCTGTTTCAGTAATAATTCCACCGGACTTGCATCCATTCCATCGGGTATTGCGCACATCGTTTGCAGTAGAGAAACCGTCTTCTACGTATCCCGAGCCCGGTAAGTCTTTCGGCAGGCCGTTGCGCATGAAAAAGGCGTCGACCAATCGCTGGGTAACGCCCAGTCCTCCGTTACCACCGCTACCGCCTGGTGTGGCGTGTTTTTCATAGTCCCTGTTGGGTTCGCTGGGGCGGGCGAAGAGTATTTCGCGGTTTCCTTTCGTATATTCGGTAAGGAAGAGGTTTTGGAGCGACATAAAGGGGTCGATGCTTCCGTCGGCATTCCGTTCGATGTATAGCTCGTGGCCGGCATCGGCGGCGGCATCAATCAGTTCCTTGCAGGCAGTGGCTGCCCGCGTCCACTTCGAGGGATCTTTTACGGAGTTGAATATCGGCGTTCCTTCATTGTTTACGTAGCCGGCATAGTCGGGGTTGCCGTTTACCAGGTCGCTGGCGGCAAACAGCAACATGCGGGCGCGTACGGCCATGCACATGATAGAAGTCGCCCTTCCGTATTTGTTGGCTTCGGTATAGTGGGCAGGCAGTATTTTCGATACGGCTACAAGCTCCCTATCAAGCCAGTCAACCACGTCGTCGTAAGGTGTTTGCCCGGTCATCAGCTCGGTAGTAGTGGCATCGGTTGGGGCAATATATCCGGGTTGAAACGGGATGGCGCCATAGGTGTTTACGAGCAGGTAATAGTAGTAGGCCGCCAAGAAACGGCATTCTGCTTTCATATATTCCACTTCCTGCGCCGATACGCCCTGATCGGGCAGCGGCTTTACATTCTCAATGAAGATGTAAGCGGAGCGAATGTATTTCGGCAACCGTTCCCAGTAGTTAGCGAGCCAGTCTGTCATGGGCGTCCATTCGCCCAGAATGCGGGGTATCATATCCCATCCGAACTGCCGCCAGCGTTCCGACGGGGTCAGCTCGTCACCCATCACATCCCATCCTTCCCCGCTGCGAAGGTAATCCCATGTCGGGTGCGGGATAGCAGAGTAGACGTTGGCGAGCCACCCTTCCATGCGGGTTTTGTCTTCAAACACCATAGGAAGGGTCAGTTCCGTATCCAATTCCTTGTCGAGAAAATCAGTGCACGACAGGCACAGTTGTGTTCCCAGCAGGATGATGATTATATATTTTAATTGTTTCATAATCTTTATTTTTTATTGTTATTTATTGGGTATTAAAAGTGAAGGTTGATGCCCAGCATGATTGATTTCATGCCGGGGTATTTCAATCCGGTGTTGGTATTTAATTCCGGGTCCCAGAGTTTGAACTTTGAGAAGTAGCACAGGTTGTTTCCGCTGATATAAAAGCGGATGGTTTGCAGATGGATTTTCCGGCTGATTTTTTCGGGCAGGGAGTATCCTAATTCCACGGTTTTTAAGCGCAGGAAGCTCATGTCTTTTTTCCACCATGTGGACGCTACGGTATTATTAATGCTTTCAGAATACGAGAGGCGAGGCCAGAAGACGTCCTGCGAGGGATTTTCTTCCGTCCACGCATCGGTATAGGTGTCGTAGGCATTGCCCAGCGCGCCCTGCCCGCCGCCGGGAATAAAATAGCTGTTACCTCCTATGATACGCCACGCATCGCCGACGCCTTGGAAGAAGAAGCCGAAGTCAATGTTCTTCCAGTTCATGTTGGCGCCGAATCCCAATACCATTCTGGGTATTTCCGTGCCGTCGATGTATCCTCCGTCTAAGGCATTGATGAAACCGTCGTCGTTGCGGTCTATGTATTTGATATCGCCCGGGCGGACTTTTGCCGCTATTTCCGGTATGGGAATGCCGCTTATCAGGTTGCCGGAGGCGTCAAAATCGCCGGCTGTGTAGAGCCGTTCGGCAACAAGTCCCTGTAAGGTATTTACGGACGTGCCGGTACGGGAACGGTACGTACCGATTACGGTTTCCGGTTCGTCGCATTCGGTAATTTCGTTCTTTGCGTAGGTAAACGTACCTCTGACGCTCACGAAAAAGTCCTTGCCGAATTGCTTGTTGGCGAACAGCGACACGTCGATGCCCTGGTTTTCCACTTTTCCGTAATTAGCCCATGGGAGCGAGATAAATCCGGCCTGTGCGGGAATCGTTTCCCGCTGCATGAAAATATTGCTTCGGTATTCTTTGAATACGTCTACTTGTAGGTCGATGGCATTCCACAGCCCCAATTCAAAACCGATGTTCATTTTGGTGACGGTTTCCCATGTCAGGTTGCTCACGCCCACTTCTCCTTCTTTGATACCCTGCCGCCAGAAATTACCCGTATAACCCCAGTTGTATCCGTCGGTGCCGCTGTTAATCGTCGTCAGGTAGGCAAAGCGGCGGTTATCTTCTCCAATCTTGTCGTTACCTACTTTGCCGATAGAACCGCGAAATTTGATTTTATTGAAAAGACTCCGGACAGGCTCCATAAACGGCTCTTCCGAGAGGTACCACCCGAGGGCAACGGAAGGGAAAAATCCGAAACGCTGCCCTTTGGCAAAATTTTCGGAACCATTGTAACCGAAATTAAATTCCCCAATATAGCGACGATTGTAAGTGTAGGATAGACGTCCGGCGATGCCCTGGTTGCGGTAAGGCTGAATGCCTCCGTCGTCGTAACTCCGTTGGTTGTAGAGGAACAGGGCATCCACTGTATGCCGCTCGGCAAAGGTCTGTCCGTAGCTTAAAGCAGCTTCAAAGTAGATACTGTTGTTGCCGTACACACTCGAATTGCTGTGTCCGAGAAATTCTGTTCCGTCGTCATTCAACGGTTGTCCGTGTATTAGATTCCCTTCCATGTCGCGGCCAGTAGAAGGCGCACAGTAGGTGGGTATTTTTCTCCGTTCCAAGGTGCCCGATGTCCATGTATCAAAGGAGAACGTAGCTCTTGCCTTCAATCCGGGGAGTAGCATACTTAGGTTTTGCTCTACGGAAAAGAGCGATTCTAATTTACTGCTGGTACTTCTGGCATATCCTGTTTGGGTCGTTTCCGCCCATGGATTCTGACGAAGCGGCGCTCTGGGGATCGTGCCGTCGGAGTAAACGGCAGGGTGCACAAACGGGGTGGTTTCAAAAGCACTATTAAAGACCTCGTCCGTACTGGCCGTTTGTTTATGGAAGTGTTGCAAGTATCCGCCAATGTTAAAGCGGAAGAGGGTTGTTTTCGTAACATCCAAGTCGACGTTGGCCCGCAAATTATAGCGGTCGAGCTGAGTACCGGTATCATAAGAGAGCTTTTTGTCGGTAGCCATAATCCCGTGTTCGTTAAAGTAGGAGGCAACCATGGAGTAGCGTACTATCGGGCTTCCTCCCGACACCGAGAGGTTGGCGCGGGTGCTGTACGCAAAGTCCTCGGTTATGGCGTCCAACCAGTTGACATCGGGGTAGAGATCGGGGTCGTAGCCGGTGGCCGTTTTGTTGACGGCGTCTTCCGAGTAGAGGGGTTGCCGGCCTTCCTCTACGGCCAAGCGGTTGAGTAGTGTCATTTGTTCTGCCGCATTCATGAACTTTGGCAATTTGGTAGGCGTTTGTATGGACTGCTCGAGGCGGAAGGTGATGGAGGGCGCGGCGACCGTTCCCCGCTTGGTATTGATGATGATAATGCCGTTGGCGCCTCGCACGCCGTACATGGCGGTAGCCGAAGCATCTTTCAGCAGGGAAAAGGATTCGATTTCTGCCGGGTCAAGGTCGTTCAAATTCCGTTCGATGCCATCAACCAGCACCAGCGGTGTGGTATGGCCGGCGAACGACGAAATGCCGCGAATCCAGAACTGCGAATCGTCATACCCGGGTTCGCCCGACTGCCGCACCGCGATGATACCCGCCAGTTGTCCTGCCAGATTGTTGGCCACCGATCGGGTGGTTCCCACTCGTAATTTCTGCGGCTCAATGGTCGTAATAGCGCCTGCGATGGACACGCGCTTTTGCGCCCCATATCCGGTAGCTATCACTTCGTTCAGTGTCTCCATACTTTCCCGAAGGATGATGTAGAAGTTGATTTGGTTGCCCACCACAATCTCCTGCGATTCGAAGCCGACGTATGAAAAGACCAGCGCCGATGCTTTATCCGGCACGTCTAAATAAAAACGGCCTTCGTCGTCGGTAATCACTACGGTGGACGCGCCTTTTATCGCGACATTTACCCCAACAAGCGGTGTCTTTTCCACATCGACTACCATCCCGTTAATTTTGACGGATTGTTGCTGCGCCAAGGCCGAAGACGCAACAAATAGCATAACGACTGCCCACACCCATGGGTGTAACAGTACATGTTTCATTTTTAATTTCATAGTTTTTTGTTTGTTCGTTTACTTTTTTGTGTATTCACTTACTTATTAGGATTATTTGTTATTTCCATCTTATTGAAGCGGCGGCATTATGCGGTAATGTATAAGAGAAAGAACGCGTGCCATCGTTGACCGTAAAACTTTTATGCCCGCCTGTTTTGTTTACTACCACCAATGCATAACTGCCGTCGGCGTTTACGAATGCCGCGTAAGGCAATTCGTTATAGCCGTCCGATTTAATCCGGTAGGCGCCGGGCTTTACGACCTGTGCCAGATGCCCGACTTCGTAGTAGTGGCAATTTCGCGTAACGGTTTGGTAGTCGTCAGAAATATCCACTGTACCGTAGCACGTACGGCATCCTTCCCCGTCGGTATTGTACGGCCCTTTGTTCATATCAAGCATCAAGTTCCATACAATAACCCCCTTGCACCATTTGTTCGCCAGCATAATGCCTTCTTCTACGCCGTTTGCAAAATTATTGTTACTGACCAGACTGCGCCCGTCGCTCCATTCGCCGATAGATGCTTCGGTAAACACCAGTCCCTTATCGGGGCGCTGGTTGTGTATGTCATCCAGTTCATCCGGGCTTCCGCCATAGTTGTGATATGCTGCGCCGGCCACATATTGCGCCGCTTCGGGATCGTCGTATATTTTGATCGGATAATCCTGCTGGTCGCTCATGTCATCATAATTGTAGTTGTGGTCAAACACATATATTTTCGTATTCAGTCCGGCCTCCCGCAGTTTGGGACCCAGCGCTTTTATAAAGTCGCGCTGCTCGTCCCAGTCCATTCGCAACGACGTGCTGTTGCCGGGATTGAGCGGCTCGTTTTGCGGCGTGATAGAATAAATAGGCACGCCTTGCGCTTCGAACGCCTGAATCCATTTTACAAAATACGTGGCATAGTCATGGTAATAGGACGGCTTAAGGTATCCGTACCAATACTGGTTCCATGAGAGAGAGCCTCTTTTGGTCATTACTTTCATCCAGCGCGGGCACGTCCACGGTGACCCCATGATTTTAAGATTGGGGTTGAAGGTAAGTACTTCTTTCAAAATCGGAATTACCACATCGATGTCCTCCGGCGGGAGCGCAAAGTTTTCTATGCCCTGCTGGTCGCAACACGTATAATTATGACTTGAAAAATCGGATGCGCCGATGCTAACACGCACATAACTGAAGCCCACTCCCTCAACCGGATCGAACGTCTCTTTCAGGAATGCGGCACGACTGGCGGCATCCATTCGAAGCAGGTTGTAACAGCTTGCCCACGTCAGGGCAGCGCCGAAACCATCCATCTCCTGATACGTTTCTTCGGGGTGCAGCGTAATGACCGGCGAACTGCCGGGCGCAGTATTGAAATTGACGCCAGTTCTACGGAATGTCATCGACCGGTCGGCGGTAGAGATATAAATAATTACATTGCGCGTAGCGGGATCCGCTGGCGGCGCACCGTTTTCCATGATGTTGATTTGGATGTTCCGGTAACCGCCCGACACGTCGATAATAAACGTATAGGTACCGCCAGACAGCAGTGTCCACCCGTTTTTGAGGTGCACATTGTCTCCGTCGTCTATCAGTATGAAATTATTATTGATCGCACCATATTTAGGAGTGGTTTCATTGCCGGTATCAGGCCGTTCGATGGCGTCCCATGCATCGTGCCGTGGCTGAAATTTAATACCGAGTTCGCCTGTTCTGAAACGCTGGCCGCCGACGCCTGACAATTTGTAGCGGCCATTTCCTATGGGCGCCAGACAAACGGCTTCGCTGGGGTTCCAATCTACCAGATTGGCAATAGTTGGATTTCCTACGTTGCCAATAGCCCAGACAGCGCCGGATCCGTCTTCCTGCAAGGAGGCTAATGCATCGCCGCTCATGACTTGCACCTTAAAGTATTTGCGTTCAACGTCGGCAAGAATGCGGTACTTACCGGTGATAGGCAGGAAGGACAGCGTCCGGTCGCCGGTTTTGGTAAAGAAATCGGGGTCAATCCACCAGTCGGAAATATCCATGCCGCCCACCGTAAGAGCATGGTTTTGTGTAATAGTTAAGTCTACGCTAAAGAGATGCTCATTGGCACCCACTTTCGTCATCAGTACCCCATTGATGTTCTTCTTTTCCCCGTAAGGCGTAATCTCTATGGACACGGATGACGTTTCGGGCAACATCGGGATGGCCGCGATTACCTCGGCCGTTACCGTTGCTTCAAGTATTACCGGTTGCCCCGGCGTAGCGCCCAGCGTATCGGTAATCAGCGCGCTCAGTTCATCGTGCGTAAAACCAATGCGGCGTCCCTGAACGACAGCGGCATCACCCGGTTCCCACACCGCAGGGCTGCCCTGCAGCGACAGTTGAAAACGGTAAGTGATCGACATCCCTTCGCCCCTGTTGGCGGCCGGCGCCCATGTGAAAGTAAGAGCTACCTTGTTGCCGTTATTTTCATCAAGCACCAGCGGGCCGGCAGGCGTAGCCTTAAGGAGCATATGGTCATCCGGCTTTGTCGGAGCCGGCGTTTCATTTTCTTTTGTCTCGCATCCTGCACTTATTACATTGAAGAGGAGCGCAGCGATTGCTAAAGCATGTAATTCTTTTTTCATGGTTGGTCAATTATTGATTTACTTATTTACTGATGTATCAATTTTTAAAAATCGCATAACAATTTTTTTGATCGTTATATTCTTTGGTTTTTAATTTGCAACCTATTCTTTTTAGTAAGCAATACCGATATTCTATATAAAGTCTAATAAATATTTTCAATTAGATTACAGACGGACAAAATCTGCTGTTGAGAGGTGAGTCCATACCGGTACACCAGCCATATAGAAGAAACATCATATATCCCACAAGCAATATCCAATTTACAGGTTTTGCCAACAAGCGTATGAGGCAGTACATGCCTGCACTCACAATGGGAATAAAAGCATTGGGATAACATCGTATTGATGCATCTTGAAGCAAGATAGACAAGGCGTACAATAACACAAAAGGGAGTATGATGATCCATGCCGCCTCCCATTCGGCTTTTTTGGGCAGCACTCCATCATCGAGCCAGTCGGCGTCGAGTTTCCATGAAGTACGGTTATTTAATAACGCTATAACTAACTGTACATCAGTGAGCTGGGGGGGGGGATAAATGACTAAAAATCAAAACCTCCAGAAAACGCAGAGGTTTTCCGGAACGTGAGAATACGATAGTCGAACCGCTATACATAATGAATTTCTATCTGAGTCTTTATCTAAATTGACATCTCTTGAAAAACAAAGGTACCACAAGTATACTATAATTTTACCGCAAGGGAAAAAAAATGGAGTATGTTAAGAATACTAAACAATTAGTAATAAATTATTAAACTATTAAGAATGATTCAAAAAAGGAGTAAGGAGGGAGTAAAAATCGTAAAAATTTCGGTGCAGATAAATTATTTTCAGCGGGGGTTCGTCTTTTTTTAAAAAGCAGCGCTTAGCACATCAGGAACGACAGGTCGGACGTTGCTGCGTACTCTTTCGGTTCTTGGCCGTGTTTGAATATGCGCAGGCTGCGGTTGCCATGCAGGTGTAGCTTGCGGCCTTCGATGTAGCACATGCAGGCTTCACGCAGGCCGGCGACGTACATGTGAGGGTTGGCAGCGGTATATTCCGTCAGGCGCTGTTCGCGAGTTTCGCCGCCATGTTTTGGGTCGAAGAAGTCGGTGTAGTGGGGGTTGATTTGGAAGGGTATCAGGTGGAGGGCTGTAAAGCCGTGCGGTTCGACAATCGGCATATCGTTCGTCGTACAAATCGTCGGGCAGGCGAGGTTCGCTCCGGCGCTCCAGCCGACGTAGGGAACGCCCTCCTGTACTCGCCGGCGGACAGTCTCGATGATGCCCAACTCCTGCACGCTCTTCAATAGGCAGAAGGTGTTGCCTCCGCCGACCACGATGGCCTGCGCCTGCTCCACAGCTTGACGGGCATCGGCATGGCGGTGGAGGCTGTCGACTTCAATACCGAAGTCGGCTAATTTATCCTGCACTCGACGTTCGTATTCGTCGTACGTAAACGTTACTGCTGCAAAAGGGAAAAACAGGACTTTCCTCACGCCCGACACCTGCAGAAAGTCCGCTATCGACGCCTTGCAGTAATCCAGATAGCCTTCGCCGGCATTGGTCGAGTTGCTTATCAAAAGTAGTTTCATCGTATTCATTGTATTCTTTTTTTTATCATTTTATATCCAGTTCCATATTCTGCCGCAGTTTCTCCACTGCCGGATAATGGGCATTGAGGTAGTTCCACTGCTGCGAGGGCGAGTACAGCGGGGTTTCCTTCTCCGTATTGTCCGACGTCTCCATTGTAACGGCGAGTTCCAGCAGGTCGTTATGTAACTCCTCCCGCAGGAACGCGACGATTTCCGTCGTCGCCTCATCGGCTACCCACTTTTGGCTTTCGAGCAGCGTAATATGCACCGTATGCTGCTCTGTCAGCGTGGGCGACATCTGTTCGACCGCCGCCATTAGACGCGGTTTATGGGGAATCGACGCCACGAAACGCCGCCACGCCGTCTGCAACTGCTCCGGCGTAAAGGCCGTCTGCCGGGCTTCGACTACCGGTTGCGCCGTGGCGGGCGACGTCTTGGCTTTAGCGCTCAATGTGTCCTTTAAGGAGAACGATGGCGGCATAGCTGTTTCCAAGGGTTTTGAAGGTTTTGAAGGCGCTGCCGTTTCTACAGGCTTTACCGTTTCTACAGGCTTTAAAATTTCTACAGCAGCTGTCGGAGGATTTGTTGCTGTTCCGCTATCGCGGGATGCCGTTGTTTGCGGTGCAGTGGCCGCAGGAGGAGGCGCAGCAGCGCTCCTTTCGCCGGACGCTGTCCCTACTGCCCCGATAGTCCCGGCAGTATCTACAGCCCCTTTCTCTACCCCTACATACGACAGTCTCATTAGCGTCAACTCGACATGCAGTCGTGGGTTGCCGCTGCTTTTATAATTCATTTCGCAGGTATTGGTAATACCGAGGGCGGAGAACAAAAAGGATGGCGTACATCGGGACGTCTGTTCGAGGTAGTCGTTTTTGAAGGCGTCGCCCGATTCAAATAGTTTAATGGTGGCGGCATCTTTGCATACGAGCAAATTGCGGAAGTGGTCGCTCAGTCCCGCAATGAAATGCAGCGCATCGAACCCTTTGGCCAGCACTTCGTCGAACAGCAGCAGGGCGTCTGTGTAGCGATGCGCCAGAAAATGGTCGGTCAACGCGAAATAATATTTATAGTCGACCACATGGAGGTTCTTAATGATGGCCTCGTAGGTGATCGTATGACCGCAGAAGACCACTGCCTGATCGAATATCGAGAGGGCGTCGCGCATGGCGCCGTCGGCTTTTTGGGCGATAATATTGAGGGCGGTGTCCTCGACCGTTACCTGTTCTTTTTGCGCAATTACTTTCAGGTAACGTACCATCCCGTCAATACTGATACGGTTAAAATCGTAGATTTGGCAACGCGAGAGGATCGTCGGGATGATTTTATGCTTTTCGGTCGTCGCCAGAATGAAGATTGCATGCGCCGGCGGTTCTTCCAGCGTTTTCAGGAAGGCGTTGAATGCCTGCGGCGATAGCATGTGCACTTCGTCGATGATATACACGCTGTATTTTCCTATTTGCGGCGGCACTCGCACCCGATCGGTCAGTTTGCGAATGTCATCGACCGAGTTGTTCGATGCCGCATCCAGTTCGTGGATGCTGTACGAGCGCCCCTCGGCAAACGAGCGGCAGGATTCGCATTTGTCGCAGGCTTCGATCGTATCGGTCGGGTGCAGGCAGTTGATGGTTTTGGCAAAGATGCGGGCGCAGGTGGTTTTCCCCACGCCGCGCGGCCCGCAAAACAGGTAGGCATGCGCCAACTGCCTCCGCCGGATGGCGTTTTTTAACGTCGTCGAAATCGTATCCTGCCCCACGACCGATTCAAACGTTACAGGGCGGTACTTCCGCGCCGATACTATAAATTGTTCCATATTCTTTTATTTTTAATTTCTATCGTTAACTTGTAACGCTTTAATTTCTCGATAAACTTGTGTATAACTACTTTTTCACAAAGGCGCCTCAGGCTTCACCGTCGATCGTAGCAGGTCGGCGCCGATGCTGCATTTCAGGCATTGTCGGTTATTGCAATAATTTGTTTTCAGTTGGATGAGGGCTTGGGTGTAGAATGCATTGTCGGCGGTGAGGCCGAGGCGTTCCCATCCGGCGGTAATCTGGTTTTTTTCGGGCGGCAATGTTTCCAACAAGGCGAGCGCTCTGTCGCATAATGTTTCATCGCCTTGCCAGCGACCGTAGGTAAACAGGAATGGCGTTACGAGGTTTACCAGAATCCGCTCGATCGACGCGCGACCGAGCACTTTGGGGTGTTGCTTTGCGGTTTTTTCAAACCGGTAATGTGTGTCCCAATATTCGGATGCCCGTACGTCGAACAGCGTATATAGTTCGTCGATGCTACGGAAGTAGAGGATTTTATCAATCAGGTGGTGGGCTTGCTGCAGGAGTTTAGCTAATTGTGCGATGCGTACCGTGGGGAAACTGAACGGGCGCAGGCGCAGGAATTTCCAAATATGTTTTTCGAGTGGTGTGAGCGAGAACTTGGTTTGTAAAAAGGCGTATTCCGTTTGCAACGTCCGGTGGTAGGCGTCTGTTGCTTCGCCCTGCAAAAATCCGGCTTGCCCGAACAGCAAGGCCTCTATCTGCATCAAAGAATGACGGTGTTTCCCAATAGCCGCCAGTGGCGTGGCTTTTGCCAGCATCTCAAACGGGGCGGCATTGATGCTAAAACCGAAAGCGCGGAACAGCAGCTGGTAAAAAACTTCGCGCCAATCGTTCTGCGTAGTTTGCAGGACGTCGACTATTTGTTGTGATTTTCGTTCCATCCGTTCGACCAGCAGCCGCCCCAAAAAATAGTTAATCCGAAACGGTTCGATTTGTTTCAACGCATCCCTGCATGGCGCCCATGCGGGTGATTGCAGCAAGGCGGTATAGCTTTGTCCCAGTTCCGGCGCATAACGCATAACCAGCGTTGGCAGCCATTGTCCGTCGGGTCGCGCTACCGGACGGTCGTCTTCGAGCACGACGTGCAGGATGACGTTGTCGTAGTTTTTATCGCTGCTATGTGCGTGCCGCGCCCAATCGGACGACCGGCGGTGGATTTCCACATTGCCGGCCCACAAGGTATCGCCGATTTTGATTTTCGCGTTGAAGAAGTCGGGGCCGGCGTCCGTATTATGCTGCCCGATCGTTACGATTTCAACCGGTTCGTCGCCCGTCGTACGCAAGTTCGACTTGTCGAACAGGGCATGCTCCCAAATAAAATGTAAAAACTCTTCCTTCATCGTTTTTATTTTTACATCGTAAATGGCTGTCGGTTCTTAATCGAGCGTCCCAGCGTCAGCTCATCGGTATATTCCAGTTCGTCGCCAAAGCCGACGCCGCGGGCAATGGTCGTTACGACCAGCGGGAAATCGCGGAGTTTCTTATAGAGGTAGAAGCAGGTGGTTTCGCCTTCCATTGTGGTGCTCAAGGCTAATATCACCTCTTTGATGTCGCCCCCGGCTACGCGCTCCATCAGCGTGTCGATAGACAGGTCGTGCGGCCCGACGCCGTCTATCGGCGAGATGATGCCTCCCAACACGTGGTACACGCCGTTGTATTGCTGTGTATTCTCAATGCTCAACACATCGCGGACGGTTCCGACCACGCAGACCGTCGTGTGGTCGCGGCGCCGGTTGTCGCATATCGGGCAGCGGTCGGTATCCGATATGGTGTGACACACCGTGCAGTACTTTACATCGCTACGAAATGAAATAAAAGCTTTGCCGAACCGCTCCACGTCTTCGCGCGATTGTTTCAGCAGGTGCAAAGCCAGCCGCAGGGCGGTCTTCCGACCGATCCCCGGTAATTTTGCAAATTCGTCGACCGCAGCGTTTAATAATTTGGAGGGAAGCTCTTGCATTAGCTATTATCTTTCAATTTTCTGATGGCTTCCGGTGGGCGGCAGGGGCGGCGTGTGAGGGCGTCGATGAATGCCAGCTCGGTTGTACCGGTGCACACTTGCTGGCCGACGGCATTGTAGATTTCGTACTCAAACCGGATACGTGCGGTAATCGCTCCGCTGATTCTTGTGCGGACAGTCAGCACCTCGTCGTAGCCGGCGGGGGTAAAGTAGCGGCATTCCGTGGCAATAATCGGCATCAGCACGCCGCCGGCCTCGATGTCGGCATACGGGATGCCCAACTCGCGTATATATTCCGTCCGGGCCTGTTCAAAATAGCGAATATAGTTGGAATGGTGCACTACTCCCATCCGGTCGGTTTCATAATATTGTACGCGAATCGTTGTCTCGTGCATGCGGCTGATTTGTTTATTTTTTCGTTGTTACACTGTGTAGTTGTGCAGGCGTGGTGTATCGCCGGTCTTACAGCTTGCGTTGTGGCTTACGCTATTTCGTAGCTTACGCTTCATGCGGGTCGCAATGCCTAATTCCTAATTCTTCCGCTATTCGTTCAAACTTTGCATCCATTTCACCGGCGACTTTGAGGTAGTCGTCTTTTGTTTTCAGTTCGGTGGTGGCGCTGAAGTAGAATTTGATTTTCGGTTCAGTACCCGAAGGCCGCAGGGAGATAATGGTGTGATCGTCCGTTTCGTATTGCAGGACGTTGGATGTTTCCCGCAGGTTTATTTTCGAGCGGACGCCACCGCCGGCTACGTCGATGGTTTCGAGTGTCGAATAGTCGTAAATCCGTACTACTGTAGCGCCATCAATGGTTTTCAGGGGGGCGTTGCGGAAGCGTTTCATCATATCCTCAATCTGCGTCAGTCCGTCCTTGCCTTTCTTCGTAAGGGCAATCAGCGTTTCCTTGAAGTACCCGAATTCGACGTAAATATCGAGCAGCATCTCGAACAGCGTTTTGCCCTGTTCCTCCGCCCACGCTGTCATTTCGGCGATCGTGCAGCAGGTTGTTACGGCATCCTTATCGCGCACAAATTCGCCGACATTATAACCGAAACTTTCTTCGCCGCCGGCAATGAAGGTTTTCGTCCCCTCGTTGTTACGGATTACTTCGGCGATATTTTTAAAGCCGGTGTACACGTTATAGCATTCCACACCGTAGTAGTCGGCAATGCGGCGCATCAGATCGGTGGTTACGATGGTTTTGATGATATATTCCTTGCCGGCCAATTTGCCCAATTCCTTCCAGCGACGCAACAGGTAATAGGTGAGCAGCGTGTTGGTTTGGTTGCCATTCAGCAGCACGAATTCGCCTTCGAGGTTGCGGATAGCCAGTCCTACGCGGTCGGCGTCGGGGTCGGAAGCCATCACAATATCAGCGCCGGCTGTTATGGCCTTGTCGATGGCCATTTTTAGCGCTGTCGGTTCTTCGGGGTTCGGCGATGGGACTGTCGGAAAATTGCCGTCGTTGACGTCCTGCTCCGGCACGCGGATGATATTCGTAAATCCTTTCCGCCGCAAGGCTTCCGGTATCAACGTTACGCCCGTACCGTGTAACGGCGTGTAGACAATCCGCAGGTTACTGTGCGCACTGACGGCTTCGGGCGATAACTCCAGCGACAATACTTTCGTCAGGTACAGTTCGTCCATATCCTTTCCTATACGCTGAATATTGTCTTCATTCCCCTCGAACAGCACTTGCTGCGGGTCGGTGATTTTTTCTACTTCGGCCATAATATTTTTGTCGTGCGGCGACGTTACTTGGGCGCCGTCGCTCCAATAGGCTTTATAGCCGTTATATTCCTTCGGGTTATGCGAGGCTGTGATCACCACGCCGCCCTGACACCCCAGATGCCGCACCGTAAAACTCAATTCGGGTGTAGGCCGTAACGCTTCGAAAAGATATACTTTGATGCCGTTGGCAGCCAGCACATGCGCTGTGATTTGCGCAAAACAGGAACTGTTGTTCCGGCAGTCGTAGGCAATGGCCACTTTTATTTGAGGCAACTCCGGGAAACATCGTTTCAGGTAGTTTGCCAATCCCTGCGTAGCCATTCCCACCGTATATTTATTCATACGGTTTGTGCCTGCGCCCATGATGCCGCGCAGTCCGCCTGTGCCGAACTCCAAATTTTTGTAGAAACGCTCGGTCAGTTCCGTCGAGTTTGTTTCCATCAGGTTTTTTACTTCCGCTTTGGTTTTGGCATCGTAGCTTCCTGTGAGCCATGCCTGCGCGCGTTGTTGTACGTGTTTGTCCATACTGTTTTTACTTTAAGGTTATTTATTTTGAGTTAAAGATTTTCGTTCTTTTCGGCGTCCTGTTTACCGTTTAGCGCTTTGAGGCAGCGTTTCAGGGCGTCGTCCCATGCCGGCGGGACGACATCGTACACCTTTTGTATTTTATCGCAGCCCAGCACACTGTGCGCCGGACGGCGGGCTTTTGTCGGATAGTCTTTCGTCGTACACGGTTCAACCCGACAGTTGCAT
>JAIRKX010000026.1 GCA_031259805.1 Prevotellaceae bacterium
CGACGCCGCCCATGCGTTCCCCGATATGGATGCAGTAGTGCTGACGGAGGAAACCGCCACGCTGCTCTTCGGGGAAAAGCCTGCGTTAGGCCAAACAGTGAAGGGCGACAACGGCGCAAGCTATCACGTGTCGGGTGTAGTAAAGAATCCGCCGGCGAACTCCTCGATACAGTTCAAAGCCATCTTCTCTTTTGAATGGTCGGGGCGGCAAAATCATTGGGGACAGTGGGCAAACCGGGTGTTCGTGTTGCTTCACCCCAGCGCCGACCCGAAGGTGGTGGGCGAAAAAATTGCCGGCGCCCATGAGAAACGGGCGAAGGGTAGCTTCGGGAAACAGTTTCCTTACATCGTGCAACCGCTGGCGCAAACGCACCTGTATGCCCCCAACGGCGAAGAAACGGGAATAAAAAACGTTCGCCTGTTTACGATTATTGCGGTGGCTTTATTGGTTATTGCCTGCATTAATTACGTCAATTTAGTCACGGCGCGCGCCCGCAAACGCGCCAAAGAAATCGGCCTGCGCAGGCTGATGGGGGCAGGCCGTGGACAACTGTTCTTGCAAATGATGACCGAAACCGTGTTGCTCTTTCTGGTATCTATCGTGGCGGCTACGGTGTTGGTCTATCTCCTCGCGCCCTCCTACCGGATGATAACCGACAAGCCATTATTCTTTAATGTACTCGACCCGCAGGTATTGTTGTTCTATTTGTGCTGTTTTATATTTATTGTGACCTTGGCAGGCATCTATCCGGCGCTGCTTCTTTCGTCGTTCAAGTTCACCCATGCATTTAAAGCCGCATTGCCGGAGCGCAGGGGGCGTTTCTCGTTCCGGAAATTATTAATCGTGCTGCAATTTGCCTGTTCGGGCATGCTCATTATCGCCACCATCGTACTGAACCGGCAGCAGCATTTCATGCAAACCAAAAACTTGGGCTACGAGCGGGCGCACATATTCACGATGGATGTGATGACCAATCCGAATATACGGGACTCGTATGCGGCCTTTGCGCAGGAGTTGTCGCAGCAGAGCAGCATTGTCGGGGTTGCCGGCTCTGAGCAGGAAATTTTGAACATAGGGAATTTTTGTAATTTCCATTGGGAAGGAGCGCCGGAAGAGAAGAGTTTTACCATAGCCTACATGGGCGTTGACCGCAATTTGTTTTCGCTGCTCGATGTGTCGTTTGTCGAAGGGCAGGGATTCAGCGGCACGCCGGCCGACAGCGCCTGCCTTTTTGTGAACGAAGCTGCCGTGCGCATGATGAACGTAAGCGACCCGCTGAATACGTCCATCTACGTATCGGGATACGGGATGCGGGGAAAAATTACCGGTGTAGTGAAGGATTTTCACTTTAAACACATGAGCGAACCTGTCGGGCCGCTGGCCATGTGTCTGGTGCCTTCCTACTGGACAGTGTATGTGAAAACGGCAGCCGGGCAGGCTTCCGAAGCCATTGCCGCCACCAAGCGCATCTGGGAAAAGTACGACTCGGAGTATCCGTTTACCTACCGCTTCATGGACGACACGTTCGACGCAATGTACCGGAGCGATACCCGCACACGGAATTTATTTAATATATTTGCACTGCTGGCCATCTTCATTTCATGCCTCGGACTTCTTGGGCTGGTCACGTTCACAGCCGAAACCAAAACGAAAGAAATCGGCATTCGCAAGGTGCTGGGCGCAACGGTGGCGAACATCATCGGCATGTTATCGAGGGAATTTTTGGTGCTGGTGGGCGTCGCGCTGTTGGCGGCGTTTCCTTTGGCGTGGTCTATTATGGAAAGGATGTTGCAGCAATACGCCTATCGCATTTCCATTTCGTGGTGGATATTTGCGTTGGCCGCTATTGCGGTAACCGCCCTGACCGTACTCAGCGTGGGCATACAGGCCTACCGCGCTGCCACCGCCAATCCGGTGAACGCGATAAAAACAGAATAATGTATGAAGGATGAAGTATGATGTATGAAGTAAAAAATAACAATATATATTATGAGAAAAAATATTTTAAAAGAAAAGACGTTTGCGTTTGCAATACGGTGCGTTAAATTGTATCAATATCTTGTAGAAAACAAGAAAGAATTTGTTATTAGCAAGCAGATTTTAAGGTCGGGGACTTCTATTGGAGCGAACTATCGAGAGTCTCAAAATGCGGAAAGTAAGAACGATTTTATCCATAAATTGGGAATTGCCCAAAAAGAATGTGACGAGTCGTTGTATTGGCTTGAGCTTTTACAGGCAACGGCATTGTTAGAACAAAAAATGTTCGATGACATTTATAAAGATGCCACAGAACTTTTAAAGATGCTTAAAAGCGCTATCCTGACAGCCAAAGAAAAGAAATAAACCTCATCCCTCATCCCTCATCCCTCATCCCTCATCCCTCATCCCTCATCCCTCATACCTCATACTTCATACATCATACATCATCCATCATACATCAAATCATGTTTCGATACATTACACGCGACAAAGTTTTTTCCCTCATCAATCTGCTTGGACTGGCGGCAGGATTTACGGCAGTGGCCTACATCGGCAGTTTTATTGCGCGGGAAACAGGATACGATAATTTTCATATAAACGGTGAGCATATTTACCGTGTGTCGTTGAGCGACCGTAACGATGAATCGTTTGGCGAAGCGTATACGACAGTTCCCGCCATCGGGCCGGAGGCTAAAGCGCAAATCTCCGAAGTGACGGAGTATGCCCGCGTATCGATTCCTTATACGTATTTTATTTCTTACGAGGAGAAATCGTTAAAGACCGAAAATATCGTATTTGCCGATACGGCTTTTTTCAATCTGTTTAGCTTTCCGCTGCGGAAGGGCGATAAAAGCGCCGCCCTGTCAGCGCCCTATACGGTGGTGCTGTCCGAGCAGACGGCCGACCGTCTGTTTGGACATACAGAGCCGCTCGGAAAAACGGTGCGCATCAATGGCGCGGACTATACCGTGACGGGCGTCGCCGCCAATCCGCCGCTCAACTCCGACCTGCGGTTTAATGTGCTGGCGTCGTTCGCCACCCTGTACCGTATGCCCGACCGTTATATGGGATGGAACGGCGGCAACCAGTATATGACCTACCTTCAACTGAATCCCAACGCCGAAATGCCGGTGGTCGCCCAAAAGCTGAACGACCTGCTGCGGGAACATCTAAAAGGCAACTATACGACGCTCGACGTCTACCTGCGTCCGCTGAAAAAGCTGCATCTTCACTACAGTTACGAATCGCCCTACCTGCAACTGGCGCTGCTGGTGCTGTCGGCGGTGGCGTTGTTGACGGTCGTGGTGGCGGTCATCAACTTTGTAAACCTTACGACCGCGCGTTCGCTGAAGCGGATTAAAGAAGCCGGCGTACGCAGGGCTTTGGGCGCCCGGCGATGGGATTTGGTGCGGCTGTTCCTCAGCGAGTCATTATGCGTAAGCATCGTCGCTTTTGTGTGTGCCTGTTTTCTATTTAAAACGCTGGAATCCGTATATGTCAGTCTGACGAACAGCCCTGTGGCCTACGATGCGCGGACGGGTTTTGTGTTCCTTTGCATCGGGGGACTGGCGGTAGTAACCGGTATTTTGGGCGGCAGTTATCCGGCCTTGCGCCTGTCGTCGCTGCCGCTGAGCGAGGTGTCGAAGGGCGGCGGCGAAAGAAAACGAAAAAAACATCGGGTGCAAAATGCATTAATCGTCCTGCAATTGGCCATTTCGAGCGTACTGATTGTGGCCACCGGCGTGGTGTACCGGCAGCTGGCTTACATACAGCAAAAGGATATCGGCTTTACGAAAGAAGGCATTATCAATATTCCGTTGACCGGTAAAGACGAACAGGCGAATGCCGCAGCGCTGAAGGAGCAGTTGGCTTCGACGACGGGTATTACGGCGGTGTCGGCGTCGTCGGATGTGCCGTGCGGTGATTTTACGCGCAACGGCTATTTGCTGCCGAAAGCGACGCGGTTTTCGCTGATCCACGTGGTCGACGTCGACGGCGACTTTCCGGAGGTCTACGGTATTCGGCTGAAGGCCGGTCGTTTTTTCCCGAAGGACGACCACGCCCCCACATCTGCCTATGTCATCAACGAACGGCTGGCGCAGCAACTCGGAGGCATCGACACGGCGCTCGGACAAACAATACAGCGCAACGGCGCACATGAAATCATCGGCATAGTCGGCGACTTCCATTATGCATCGCTCTATAACGACATCGAGCCGTTGATTATGACCAACCGTCCCGAAGTCGGGGCGTTCACGAAAATAGCCATAAAATATAGCGCCCCGAGTATCGGCGACATGCTGCAGCGGATAGAGGAAGTCTGGCGCAGGGTCAACCCCGACAGCCCGTTTGAATATGTTTTTTTTGACGACCAGTACAAAAATCAGTATGAACTGGAACGTTATTTCGGGCGCTTTTTCTTATGCTTTGCGGTGATTGCGATTGTGCTGGCGGCGCTGGGGATGTTAAACCTGATGGCCTATACGACGGAACAGCGAAAGAAGGAAATCGGCATCCGCAAAGTGGTCGGCGCATCGGTGTGGGATATCCTGACGATGCTGCTGAGGAAAACCGCCCGGCAGTTGCTTGTCGCCAACCTGATAGCATGGCCTGTGGCGTGGTATATCGCGCAACAGTGGCTCAATCATTTTGCCTTTCGCATTTCGATCGGCTGGATGGTCTTTGCCGTAGCCCTGCTGGTATCTGTAGCGATAGCCTTGCTGACGGTCGGCTTTCAGGCCTTCCGCGCGGCCACGGCAAATCCGGTGGAAGCGATAAAGACGGAGTGATGTATGATGTATGAAGTATGAAGTATGATGTATGATGGATGAGGTATGAAGTATGAGGTATGAAGTATGAGGTATGAGGTATGAGGTATGAAGTATGAGGTATGAAGTATGAAGTAAGAACTAAGAACGCCGCCTTGTCCCCCGCTGGCGGGGGTGCCGACAGGCGGGGGTGGGGTATGAACTAAGAGTTAAGAACGCCGCCCCGTCATTCCGAGCGAAGCGAGGAATCTCCGGAGAACTAAGAACTAAGAACTAAGAGTTAAGAACTAAGAGTTAAGAACTATGCTGCATCTTACTATTCGCAATTTGCGCCGCCACAACCTGTATGCGTGGATTAATGTTACGGGTTTGACCGTCGGGCTGACCGCCTGCATCCTCATTACGCTATGGGTGCAGGACGAACTGAGCTACGACCGCTTCCATTCGAAAGCCGGCAATATCTACCGGCTGAATTATGCCTCCCGTTTTTTTAAGAGCAATGAATTTTGGCCGGTGGCGCCGGTTCCGTTAGCGCCGGCGGTGCAACAAACTTTTCCCGAAGTCGTCGACATCTGCCGTGTAGCCGAATACGGCGAAGCGGCTTTCTGGAGGTACGGCGAGAGCAAATATTCCCTTACGGGTATTGCGGTCGATGCGTCGTTTTTTACGCTCTTCGACTTCCCGCTGTCCGAAGGCGACCGCCGCAATCCCTTCCCCGACCCTTACTCAATCATCCTTTCGGAAACAAAAGCAAAGGCGCTCTTCGGCGACCGGAATCCCCTCGGCGAATCGCTGACAACCGACCAGGATATTCACTTCCGCATCACCGGCATCGTCAAAGACCCGCCGGCGCATTCAACCCTTCAATTCGATTACCTGCTGCCCACAGAAGCGCTACAGCATACCTACAGGGGCAACGGGTCATGGAAAATTATCCACGACGACTGGGGATGGTTTCGCTGTGAAACATATTGCCTCCTCCGGCGCGGGGAAGATACGCAGGCCCTGGCGTCGAAAATATCGGAACACATTGCAGCCCTCATCCACAAAGCAAGCAAGGACGACGCCGACGAGGCAGGCGAGGTGCAGGAATGCACGTTCATTTTCCAGCCCCTGACTCAGATGCATCTCTATTACGCCGACGGCGAACCGAACGGCATGAAGACCGTCCGGATGCTGGCGCTCATCACTGCGCTGATACTGTTAGTCGCCTGCATCAACTACGTCAATCTGGTTACCGCCCGCGCCGTCCGGCGCAGCAAGGAGATGGCCGTCCGCAAAATCATGGGCGCACGCAAGCCGCGACTGTTTTTCCAACTGATGCAGGAAACGCTGGCGCTGCTGCTCATCGCGCTGGCGGCGGCATCGTTCCTGCTCTACTTCCTGCTCCCGATGTACAACGAACTTACGGGAAAGACGCTGGAGTATAGCCTCGCCGATCCGTCGATATGGAGGGTCTACGCGGTGATGGCCGCGAGCGTCCTGTTGCTGGCGGGGCTGTATCCGGCCTTCCTGCTGTCGGCCTTCCGTCCGATGGATGCCTTCCGCAGTCGCGAAAGCGGACGCAAACGCGGAACATACCTCCGGAAGGCGCTCGTCGTGCTGCAATTTGCCGTATCGTTCGGCCTGATTGTCGCCACGCTCGGCATCACCCTCCAGATAGAATACATGCGCCGCAAAGACATGGGCTACGACAAAGAACATATCTTTAATTTCTCGACAGAGAAAATGAGGGCGCACTACGAGGTGGTGCGCGACGAACTCTTGCGCAATCCCGACATCCTCGACATCACAGCCTCCGAGCACCTGAATATGCTAATGTATACCATGTATGGCAGCACCTACTGGGAGGGCAAACCCGACGACCTCCATCTATGGGTTTATATAACCCACATACAACCCAACTTCTGCGACATGATGAAAATCCCCCTGCTGCGGGGCGAAGGGCTGTCGCCGAGCGACACGTTCAATCTTCTGGTCAACGAAGAAGCCGTCCGCGTCATGGGCATGGACGACCCCATCGGACAACTCGTGTACCTGAACAAAGGCGATGAACAGCCGTACCGGATTAAAGGCGTCGTGAAGGATTTCCATTGCGTTACGCTGAACAAACAGATACCGCCGCTGCTGCTGCTGAATATTCTGCCGAACAGCACGCAGCAAAACGGAGCAATCTATGTCAAAACCACCGGCGCCGGCGCCCAAAGCGCACTCGAGAGCATCAAGCCGTTGTGGGAACAGTATAACCCCGACGGGGAATTTACCGGCTGGTTTTTAGACGACATCTTCGACAAGAATTACTCTAAGGAAATCCGCATGGGACGCCTGCTGGCGCTGTTTGCCCTGATTGCCGTATTCATATCCTGCATCGGGCTATTCGGATTAGTTACCTACACCGCCGAATCGCGGACAAAAGAAATCGGTATCCGCAAGGTCTTCGGCGCTACGGTCGGAAGTATTATCGCGATGCTCTCGAAGGAATTTCTATGGTTAGCCGGCATCGCCATGCTGCTGGCGTTCCCGATAGTCTATTTCTGGCTGCATCAGCTACTGCAAAACTACGCCTACCACATCCCGTTAGCATGGTGGCTCTTTGCCGCCGGCGCGGCGATAACCCTCCTGCTCACCCTGCTATCGGTCGGCTTCAAAGCCTTCCGCGCGGCCACGGCAAACCCCGTGGAAGCGATAAAGACGGAGTGAGGTATGAAGGATGATGGATGATGGATGATGGATGATGGATGATGGATGAAGGATGAAGGATGATGGATGATGGATGATGGATGATGGATGATGGATGAAGTAAAAAAATAACAATATATTATAAGTATTATGAGGAAAAATATTTTAAAAGAAAAGACGTTTGCTTTTGCAATACGGTGTGTTAAATTGTATCAATATCTTGTGGAGACCA
>JAIRKX010000048.1 GCA_031259805.1 Prevotellaceae bacterium
AGTATTGTAAAAAATAGACAGCCCTACAAGGAAGATTTCCATGTGATAAATTCAGCCCTCATTAACAATTTTTATAAATAAAAATTTGCACATGAACACAGTTCTTTGCGAGGACGAAGTCCGAAGCAATCCACTGCGGGTGCGCTCCGGTCGGAATGACGGCCGCTTTTAAAGGGAGAGGGCGGTAGGGCAGGGGTGGATTTCTCAACTTTCAACTTTCAACTCTTAACTCATAGTTCTTAGTTCTTAGTTCATAACTCATAGTTCATAGTTCTTAATTCATTTTTCTTACTTTTGTCAAAAATTTACACCTTATATTCATATGTTAATTACCGAAGAGGAAAGCCGCGAGGTTACGATACGCGCGGCGGCGCAACAGATGCTGGCGGCGGCTCGTACAGCGCCTAAAGGCAAAGGCCGCGATACATTGGCGCTGGCCGTCGCCTACGATGATACCCTGCGGGCGATTGCCGATAAACTCGAAGCGCTGGGGGAGGCGTGGAATATCCCGTTTTTTTTGCGCGACGCCGCGAATGTGCGTCAATCGCAGGCGGTGGTGTTAATGGGTACGACTATCGAGCCGCTGGGACTGGCGCATTGCGGGTTCTGCGGTATGACGAACTGCGAAACCAAAAGACGCTGCGCCGCCATGCCCTGTGCGATGAATACCGTCGATCTGGGCATTGCCATGGGGTCGGCAGTGGCGGTGGCCGCGCAGTGGGGGATCGATTCGCGCGTTATGTTTAGCGTCGGAAAGGCGGCGGTAGCGTTGGAGTTGCTGGGGAAGGAGGTGCCGGTGGCGTTTGGCATCCCGTTAAGTTGTAGTAGCAAAAGTCCGTTCTTTGACCGGAAATAGACGGCCGGTCATCTTTCTTTTTTAGGAAACCAGCCTTTTCGTACCCGTTCGCGCTGTTGGAACAGTTCCAGAATACTCCAGAACGAACTGAAGGCAACGATGCTTAATATCGACGACCAAAAGACGTCGCGTACCAGCAATGCGCCGCTAATACCGCCGACGCCGGAGAGTAAAAATACCCACCAGCAGCCGACGCCAAAATGATATTCACATTTGATAACAATAGGATGACAAATCCCTATAATGAAGAAAGTACATATCCCGATTAACAGTCCCGTTAAATTCCATTCCTGAATAAATTCCATAAATATAAATAATAATCTTCCGTTTAAATTTTTCTCCTGCAAAATTACGACCTTAATTTCAAATGGCAAAATGAATGCGTAATGCCTTGTCGCCATTCCCGAATCCTAATTAAAAAATCCCTACCTTTGTAGCCAATTCAAGATGTATTTATGTTAGTCAAAACGTATGGTAGTGCATGCTACGGAGTGAAGGCCATCACGATTACGATAGAGGTGGATGTGTCGCCCGGCTTTGGATTCTCGATGGTCGGACTGCCCGACAGTGCGGTGAAGGAAAGCCAGCAGCGCATCAGCACGGCGGTACAGGCCATCGGGCTGAAAATGCCCGGCCGCAAGGTGGTCATCAACATGGCGCCGGCCGACATCCGCAAAGAAGGTTCGGCATACGACCTGCCGCTGGCTATCGGTGTTTTGGCGGCATCGGAGCAACTCCACGTCGACCGCCTCGAACAATATGTGTTGATGGGCGAGTTATCGCTCGACGGCTATCTGCGCCCCATCACCGGCGCGTTGCCGATAGCCATACAAGCGCGCAGCGAAGGGTTCGCCGGCTTCATCCTGCCGAAAGAGAACGCCCGCGAAGCCGCCGTAGTCGATAAACTCGACGTCTATGGCATGGAGACCCTGCAGGAGGTCATTGATTTTTTCAACCACACCCGCTCCTTTGAGCCGCTAAAAGTGAATACCCGCGAAGAGTTTGCCGATCACATGACCGCCTACGACGTCGATTTTTCGGACGTCAAAGGACAGGAGAACGTCAAGCGGGCATTGGAAATTGCGGCTGCCGGCGCCCATAACCTGATTATGATCGGCCCGCCCGGCGCCGGCAAAACCATGCTGGCAAAGCGGCTGCCGTCGATTCTGCCGCCCCTCTCGTTGCAGGAAGCGCTGGAGACAACCAAAATCCATTCGGTAGCCGGCAAAATGGGGAAAAACGCCGGACTGATTTCGTGCCGTCCCTTCCGCTCGCCGCATCATACCATTTCCAATGTCGGGCTGGTCGGCGGAGGAAGCAACCCGCAACCCGGCGAAATTTCGCTGGCGCACAACGGCGTGTTATTCCTCGACGAGTTACCGGAATTTCAGCGCACCGTACTCGAAGTGATGCGGCAGCCGCTCGAAGACCGCCAGATTACCGTCGCCCGCGCCAAATATTCGGTCGACTATCCGGCGAACTTTATGCTGGTGGCCTCGATGAACCCCTGCCCGTGCGGTAACTACAATCATCCCGACAAGAAATGCCTGTGCCCGCCGGGAGCGGTGCAGAAATACCTGAGCCGCATTTCGGGGCCGCTGCTCGACCGGATTGACATTCACATTGAAATTATCCCCGTACCGTTTGCCAAACTTTCCGACACGCAGGCGGCGGAAAACAGCATGGCGGTGCGCCAACGGGTAATTCGCGCGCGACAAATGCAGAAACAGCGCTTTGCCGTCGAGCAGGGCATTTACCACAATGCCATGATGCCGTCGCGGCTATTAAAAAAATATTGCGTATTGGACAGCGCCTGCCAACAATTGCTCAAACAGGCGATGGGACGCATGGGACTGTCGGCGCGCGCCTACGACCGCATCCTGAAAGTCGCACGCACGATTGCCGACCTTGCGCAGCAGGAAACCATCCTCCCCGACCATGTGGCGGAAGCCATCCAATACCGAAGCCTCGACAGAGAAGGATGGGCGGGATGAATGAGAATTTAGGAATGATACACTTTCAACTTTCAACGGTGAAGATAACGAGGAAACATATCGGCCGGCTTTTGGCCGTAGTAGCGGGACTGACAGTGTGTGCGACGGCATGCTCGGTGAAGAAGAACACATGGATGTCGCGCGCCTACCACAATGTGAACGCCGAATTTAATGTGAAATTCAACGGCAACGAATCCTACAAGACAGGCGTCAAAAAAGCGGACAACTTCATGCCGGACGAATACGAAGAAATGCCGCCGGTATTTGCCTACACATACAAAGAAGTGCCCGGCAAAGTATCGGGCGAAATGGATCGCGTCATTGAAAAATGCGACAAACTGGTGTTGAAACATTCCATCACCGCAAAGCCCAAAAAGCCTTCGGGCGCGATGACCCGGAAGCAGCGCGAATTTTACAACCAGCGCGAATTTTGCGCCGTAGTCGACGATGCCTACCTCCTGAACGGCAAAGCCAACATGTATCTGCACGAATACGAAAAAGCCACTGTAACGTTCGACCATATTTTGTCGGAATACCCGAAATCGTCCTCCGCCCCCGAAGCGCGGATACAACTGGCCGGCGTGTTGATTCATACCGGCGACCCGGAACGCGCAAAACGGCTGTTGCTCGAAGCCGCCACCGTCAAAAAAATGCCGAAACGCCTGCGCACATTGCTCGACGCTACCTATGCCGACTTATTCATCGGAGAAAAGGAATACACCTCTGCCATCAAATATCTGGAGAGCGCCCTGAAACACGAACCGAAAAAAGCAAACCGGATTCGCTATTACTTTATCCTTTCGGAGCTCTACAAGGCTACCGGGCAGCGGACGCAGGCATTTGAATACCTCAATAAAGCCATTCATTCCAACCCGCCATACCACATCGTATTTACAGCGCAAATGCGGAAAGCCGCACTCTACGACCCGCAGATGCAGAGAGCAAACCTCCGGCAGGACATGCTCGCCATGCTCAAAGACGAAAAAAACGAGGAATACCTCGACCAGATTTATTTTGCCCTGTCGCAAATCGAAAAAGCATCGGACAATGACTCGCTGGCCATCGACTACCTGCACAAGTCGGTCGCCGCCGAAAGCAGCAACGACCACCAACGCTCAATGGCCTACATCCTGCTTGGAGACTACAACTACCGGCAAAAACACTTCGCTACAGCCTATGACAACTACACCAGCGCACTGGACCTGCTCGACCGCGAACATGCCCAATACGATTCGCTTGCGCAAAAAGCCGAAGGACTGCAAAAACTGGCGGAAAACTATACCATCGTCCATACCGAAGACAGCCTGCAACGCATAGCCGCCATGCCGGCCGCCGAACGCAACAAATGGGTACAGGACATGATTGCCGCCGTCGTCGCACGAGAGCAGCAGGAACAGGAAGACCGCCGGCAACAGCAATATTTCCGTTACCAACAGGAATTCGGCAACCGCGGAATCGGCAACGTGGCCAACGCCGGACAAAGCGGGTCGTGGTACTTCTACAACACCTCGTCGGTCAACGCCGGCCTCTCGGCATTCAACATGCGATGGGGCAAACGAAAATTAGAAGACGACTGGCGGCGGAAAAACAAACGGGCCGTCACCTCCTTCGACTCGGAAAGCGACAACGACGCCGGCAGCCAAACAACCGCAAACACCCTCTCGAACAAATCGCCCGAATACTACCTGCACGACGTGCCGCTGACCGACGACGCAATGGCCGCCTCGAACCTCCGCCTGAGCAATGCCCTGTTCCGCCTCGGCGAAGCCTACAAAGACGACGTCCGGGAACCCTCCGAAGCCATTAAAGCCCTCCGCCGGCTCGACGCCGATTTCCCGCAAAACGACAACCGCGCATCAACCTATTTCTACCTCTACGAACTGTATACCGCCGCCAACCACCCCGACAGCGCCGGCTACTACAAGCAACTGCTGATTGACAATTACCCGAAAACACCCCTGGCCCAACAACTCACCAACCCCCGCTATTGGGCGGAACAGCAAGCCGAAAAAGCCGCGATGGAACAACAGTACGAAAACGTATATACGGCCTACAGCGAAGGACGTTATGCCGACGCCGACGCACGGGCGCAACAAATGATGCAGCAGTTCCCCAACAGCCTGTTGCAGCCACAGCTGGAGTTTATCCGCGCCCTGTGCGCCGGCGCCGGCGGCAATATCGCAACCTACAAAGCCGCGCTCGTAGCCCTAACCCAGCATTACCCGATGACGGAAGTATCCGCCAAAGCAACGGAAATCATCGCCGAACTGGAGAAAAAAGAATTGCAATACACCGCCGTCGACGCCCCCGAAACCACCACGACCGAATCCCCCGAAACCTACGTGCCGCCTGACGTCGCCTACCGCATGGCCGACACAATACATTATTTCGGCTTCCTCTGCGAAAAAGCGACAAAAACAGCCGGACTGCTGTTTGCTCTGGAATCATACAACGCCGACGCTTACCTCGACGCCAACCTCGAGGTCATCGTGCGAGATATCGGCGCTAATTATACGATCGTCTTCGTTCAATCCTTCCGCTCCCTGTCCGACGCGCGGGAATACGGCGCCGCGATAGCCCAAACCGATGTACTGCAACCGTTCTTCCCGCAAGACTACCGCCGCGTGCTCATCTCGCCCGCTAATCTGGAACTGCTGGTCGCCTCGAAAGATGTCGCCGCATACCTGCGTTTCTTCGCCGCGCATTATTTACCATGACTATCTCGGTTCCGGAACTGAAAGACCTGCCGGCTGCCGCCGAAATCATAGCCCCGATAGTGCGCAAAGCGCAGATCGTAGCCTTCCACGGCGAAATGGGCGCAGGCAAAACCACATTGATAAAAGCGCTGTGTAACGTCTTCGGCGTACGCGACACGGTCGTCAGCCCCACATTCGCATTAGTCAACGAATACCACGACGCCGACGGACTCCCAATATTCCACTTCGACTTCTACCGCATCAACAGCCTCGACGAAGCCTGTGACTTAGGCTACGAAGAATACTTTTACAGCGCCGGCCTCTGCCTCGTCGAATGGCCGGAGAAAATCACGCCTCTCCTGCCGCCACATACACTACACCTGTATATGAAAACAGGAAAAGAAGCGCAGCTAATAATCCGAATAGACATAAAACATAAAGCCTGCCCATAAAAAAGACGGAGCCAATCGGCCCCGTCTTTTTCATAATTTCAGTTTGGTCACCCTGAACCGCTCGGTTTGGTCACCCTGAACCGTTCGGTGCAGACACCCTGAACAGCTCGGTGCAGACACCCTGAACAACTCGGTGCAGACACCCTGAACCGTTCAGTTCAGCCACCCTGAACAACTCGGTTCAGCCACCCTGAACAGCTCTGTGCAGCCACCCTGCACAACTCAGTTCAGCCACCCTGCACAGCTCTGTGCAGACACCCTGAACAGCTCTGTGCAGCCACCCTGCACCGCTCAAAGTAGTATAGAGCCTATAGACAGGGAAGGACAGAGCCTGTAGACAGGAAAGGCGCCAAAAAAGGACGAGACCGATTGGCCCCGTCTTTTTTTATGGGCGGGGATGAAAGTTGAGAGTTGAAAGTTGTTCTTAACTCTTAGTTCTTAACTCTTAGTTCTTAGTTCTGTCCACCCCCGCCCTACGGGCACCCCCGCTGGCGGGGGTGCCCGTAGGGCGGGGGTGGATT
>JAIRKX010000049.1 GCA_031259805.1 Prevotellaceae bacterium
AAAATACGCGCATAGTCAACGCCACTACGCGCATAGTCGGACAAAATACGCGCATAGTCGATGCCACTACGCGCATAGTCGGACAAAATACGCGCGTAGTCGATACAAATATGCGCGTAACCGGACAAAATACGCACGTATTTTTAGAAAGAAACCAGAATCAACAACTAAAAAAAATATAAACTATGTCTCGACAAAGCATCCTCAACAAACCGGACAGAGATGTCCTGGCGCAGGCGAAAATGATCAACCAACAATCGCACCTGCATGAAACAGATTGTCAAATAGAAGCACCGCGTCTGACCGAATTTGACGCCGTACTGACCAACGCCGAAACCACCTACGCGGCTAACATCGACCCGGCGACCAAAAACGCCATCACGTCAGCCAACAAAAAGGTCGCGTTCGGCGAGCTGAAACACTTCGAAGGAATGTACATCAACTACCTCGAAGTAAATACTAACGTGCCCGACGCCGCCCTCGACTACATGGGCCTCCGCCCGCGGCACCCGCACGCACATCTACCCCTGCCCATACCCCCCGAAGCCCCTGTCATTTCGGTACTCCGGCAGCATGATGAACTTACCGTATACGCCGCGCGCCCCGAACAAGACCAGCCCACCAGTGGCGTAGGACTGCCCCGCTACCACGGATTTGCCATCCGATACACCATCGACGGACACGAAGCGCAAACAGTCAACACCACCCGGCTACACCACATCCTCCACTTCGAACACGCCGACGAAGGAAAGGCCGTCACAATCACCGCCGCATGGGTAAACCCAAGACTCGAAACCGGCCCCTGGTGCGACCCCTTAACAATAATCATCGGATAATAAAACAACAAACAACAAACAACAAACCTTTTTTTAAAGTAAAATGAAAAAACTCAAAATTGTTCTCTGCTGCCTGCAAGTCGCTTTCACCGGCGGCCTCGCGGCACAAAACCTGACCGTTCAAGGAACCGTCAGCGACCACAACGGGGCGCTCCCCGGAGTAAACATCACCGTCAAAGGCACACAAAACGTTACCCTCTCCGACGCCAACGGACACTACTCCCTCAACGCCCCCAACGCCAACGCCACACTGGTATTCTCCTTCATCGGCTACGCCACGCAAGAAATCCCCCTCGACGGACGCGCGACCATCAACGTAACCCTCGAAGAAACCGCCACATTCATCGACGAAATAGTCGTCATCGGCTACGGCGCGGCCACACGAAAGGCCAACCTGTCTGCTTCTATCGGCATTGTGGAACGTGTGGAGACACTGAAAAACCGCCCTGTGGCGGGAGCCACCGAAATGCTGCAAGGGCAAATTCCCGGTGTAACCGTCCGGAACAATGGCGGCGACCCTTCCGCCAGCGCTTCCATTGTTATTCGCGGACAGGGCTCAAAAGCCGGCGAAAGCCCGCTATGGGTAGTCGACGGAGTGCCCGGTGCGCCAATGAGCCTCAATGATATTGAGTCTATTGTGGTGCTGAAAGACGCGGCCTCGGCGGCTATTTATGGGGCCTATTCCGGTTCGGCCGGTGTTATTCTGGTAACCACCAAACGCGCCAAAGCAGGCGCACCGTCGGTGAGCTACGAAGGCAGTTTCGGCCTTTCGCAAGCGGTGAACATGCCGCAATCGCTAACCATTGAAGAACAAAGACAAGTCAGGCAAACAGCCATTGGTAATGCAGCGCTTCCAGATGGTTGGGACGTAACGAAAAACCCCTACATCGGGCAAACACGCACCGACTGGATAGACGAAATTACCCGGTTAGCGCCTTTCCAAAGGCATAACGTGGCCATATCGTCAGGCACCGAACAGTTTGCCAACCGGCTAAACCTGCAATATACGGATAACCAAGGCACGCTGATAAGCACCTGGAACAAGAGTTTGAACTTGCGCTACGACGCTTCGTACCAAATAAGCAAACACATCAGGGTGCGGGAAGATTTCTTCTGGAACAACTGGGAAAGCCGGGGAGCCAACACGGAAAGCGGCGAAAGCGGCGTTATCCTGTCGGCGCTGATGATGCCCCGGAATGCCGAAGCCTATTATAGCGACGGCACGTATGGCGGCACAGCGCCCAAAGACGAGGCCTACATCGCCCAATACGGAAGTAACTACGCAGATATACACGGCGATGTTGTCAATCCGCTCCGGTCACTGGCGGCGAGCAACCAGTTTGACAAACGTTCGGCGGCACATTCGTCCACTTTCCTGGAAATTATCGACCCCATTCCCGGATTGAAATTCACCAGCCGGTTTACCTATAAATTAGAAAATCGTTTCTATAAAAATTTCAACCCTACGCGTCCGGAGCCGGGAAAACCCATGTTGACCAACACGCTCAGTTATTCGGCAGCCCGCTCCACACGGTGGGAGGCAGAAAATACCCTCAACTACGACCGCGAGTTCGGAAAGCATCAAATTGGAGCGCTTATTTCCACCACAGCCAACGAACAACGCGGAAGGAGTTTTAGCACAGAGGCTCAGGGTTTCATCAGTGAAGAAGAAATTTATCAATACCTGAACTACGCCGATACTTACATTAATCCCACAGATTCATACGACAGTCCCGACAACAATGTGTCGGTAGTTGGCCGGCTATCCTATAGCTGGAACAACCGGTATTTCGCTACCGCATCCTACCGGCGCGACTACGCCGGTCGGTTGCCCGAAGGTAAAAAATATGGCGACTTCCCGGCCATAACCGGCGCCTGGAAAATATCGGAAGAACCGTTTATGCCTAAAACGGAATACATGACGTTCCTAAAACTCAGGGCCAGCTGGGGTAAAATCGGGAACCTCGGTTCTATTGGTTATGCTTATGGGAATCCGACATTGGGTACAGCCAGTTCAGGCGATGTGGGCGGTCAGGTAGGAGCCAATACCCCATTGGTATCAAATATGGTATATAACAACACTGCTTTTAACCCGTTTTTAACTTGGGAAACCTCCGAACAAATTGACTTTGGGTTAGACGCCGAATTTTTGAAAGGCCGCCTGTCGTTTTCTGCCGACTATTTCCAAAAAAGGACGTATAACCTCATCAAGCAACAAGACACCGGATGGCCCAAATATATCGGCCTGTCGGCAAAATTAATCAACGAAGGAGAAGTGCGCAACACCGGGTTTGAATTTGTAGTGGGCTGGCAAGACAAAATCGGCGACTGGAGCTACTTTGTCAACGCCAACTTGGCCACGCTGAAAAACACTATCTACGACATAGGCCCCGCCGACCCTGGCACGGGGGAAAAACCCGTATGGAGATGGGATGACACTTTTAGAGGAACCCTGCAACCATTCCGCTCAAGGGAAGGCGACCCCATCTATTCCTACTGGTTGATAGAAACCGACGGATTATTCCAGTCCGACGCCGAAGCAGCCGCTTACGTCGATAAAGACGGAAACCCGATTCAACCCAACGCCAAAGCGGGCGACCTGAAATTTATCGACCAGGACGGCGACGGTAAAATCAATGATAACGACCGGGTATACATGGGCGCCTACTTCCCGAAAACAACCTATGCCCTTACAGGCGGTTTTACATGGAAAAAACTGTCGTTTAGCGTGATGATCCAAGGCATAGGCGGCGCAAAAGCGTTCAATGCATGGAAATATGGCACCTTAAATGAGGCAGATAAAAATTTTAACCGCGATAACCGGATTTTAAACGCATGGCCCGCGAGTAACGATATTCCACGTATTGCTGCAACTGACCCTAATGCCAATTTCGGCACAAATTCCGACTGGTATTTGGAAGACGCCTCGTATTTAAGGATTAAAAACCTCAATATTTCGTACGACTTCAGCGACCTGCTACATAAGGCGTCTTCGCGCCTGCAGGAAAGGAAGAGTGTGTTATCGGTGCATTTGAGCATTGATAATTTATATACGTTCACCAAATATACGGGGATGGACCCCGAAGTGGGCGGCATCGGGCTCGACGGCGGACGCTATCCTGTGCCGCGCGTTATTTCGCTGGGTGTAAAACTTACCTATTAATTAATCATTTAAAATATAAGAGAAATGAAACGTTATATTATTATATTACTTGTTTTTGCGGGTGTTTTCGCCTCGTGTAGCGAATTTTTAGACGTGACTACCGAGAAAAACCCCAACGAAGGCACCTTTTTTACTACCGATAAGGATGCTACTGACGCTATTGATGCCTGTTACAATATTTTAAACATGGAAGAAACTTTTGGTCGTGACCTTTTTTGGGAACAAACTTGCGGAGACGACATAGAATATGGAACAAACAGGGGCGACTGGCGTAAAACAATGGCTGAGTTTAGTTTCACAGGAAGGGAAAGTGGATTGGTAACAGCCTGGAATTTATTTAATGAATACCTCGCCCGGGCGAATTGGGTTGTTTACAGCCTGCTGAAAAAAGATGCACTGACTCCGGTTGAAAAAAACCGGTTGGGCGAAGCCTACTTCATGCGCGCGTTCTGCCATTTCCACATCGCCTACCGCTATGGACGCGCCGACCAGGGGGTGCCGTTCGACCGCTACGAGGACTATTCACCGTATGAATACCAGATTCCCGAACAGCGCGCCACTGTAATGGACAACTACGCACTCATCGTAGATGATATGGAGAAAGCCGCCGATCTGCTGCCTTTCTTTGAAGACTACGGCGAAGGGGACTACGGCCGTGCACACAGAGCCGCCGCTTGGGCCTATATCGTAAAAACATACGCCTACTGGGCGCAACACGATGCATCCAAATGGGATTTAATTCCGACATTGGTCGATAAAATCGAAACGGAAGGAAAACGGACGTTATTGAGTAAGTACGCCGATGTGTTTACCATAGCCAATAACTGGACGTCTGAGTACATCTGGTCGGTCAATTCGTCCGGACATAATTACGCCGGCAGCATATTTCCCGGCATTATGCTTGAAAATAAAGCATGGGGCGCATATAACGGTTGGGGCAGTCTTAAGCCTACCAAAGGTCTTTATGACGCATTTAAAGCCAATGACATCCGGCGTGGCGTTACCCTGTTGACATTCGGCGACGAATTTGTTCTCTTCGGCGAAACACGGAAGTATTATTCTTCTTCCGACCTCGCCATCGGATTCCAGGTGGCAAAATATATGGAGCCTTATACACATGGCGAGATAGTAGACGGGAAAGGAGTATCTAGCGTAATATCAACCAATGGCGACCGGCCTACTACCGACTTGAATGTACCTATCATACGCCATGCCGAAATGGTGCTGTTTAAAGCGGAGGCGTTACTTATGAAACCGTCCCCAAACCCTGCTGGCGCCGCTACAGAGTTGAACAGATTGGCCAAACGCGCCGGTCTCGGAGACAATTATTATACTACCGCCACCATGGACGATTTGAAATATGAGCGCCGTTGCGAACTGGCCGGCGAGTTCACCGACCGCTTCATGGACTTGAAACGGTGGAAGGAATGGGACAAATTGAATGCCGCTAAAAAAGGGCGGCTATATGCAGACAGGAGCGACCCCAACTCATCATGGACGGAAACAGAAATACGCCCGGCCAGAACGTTCAATCCGGCAACAGACATTGTGTTCCCCTACAATCCGGATGATGTGGTAAAAGCAAATGGGAAGCTGAAACAAAATCCAATGGATTAATTCTTGCTTCGTTTTCACGTATTGATAGCAGCCGGCATTTTACCGGCTGCTTCGTTACGGGAAAAGCAATAGATGTTTTTCGTATCTTTGCCAAACATAAACAATTCAACAAATAAATAAAAAATGAAAACAACACAATTATTCGGTATCATTCTTTTGTCGCTGTGCGGCATGACAGGCGCGCAGGCG
>JAIRKX010000128.1 GCA_031259805.1 Prevotellaceae bacterium
ATATTCTTTTTCGTTAAGCGGCGTGTCATAAAATACTTCCGATATAACCAATCGTCCCTGCTGTGCTAATGCAATAGTGGACAATAACAGGGAAACCGCCAAATAGATATATTTAATTGGTGTCATAATTATTACGTGTACATAGCGCCTTACTATTAAGTATTTCTCATTTGTCTGACAAACCGGTTATGTGGTTCAGCTTGTTCTATAGTACGTAGCGTTTTACTCAACCCATTATGGTTGCCTTGTCTCTTTTGTAGTTTGGCCAAAGCATAGTGAGCGCACCAATCCTGTCCTTCCTGTCTTTGCCGGTTACCAGATGTTCGCGGGTGTTTTTTAGTTCCTCTTTTGCGCGATTTATATTCCTCTACATCCTGTTTCCGCGCTGCTAAAATTTGTCGAATATCGGAAGGAACGTTATCGGTAACGGTTGCCTGTTCATCTGTCATGCATTGCAAAATAGCTTCGGCTGTTGAAGCATCGCCCTTATCAGCGCATGTTTGGACATAATCGACCAGCAATAGCGTAGCCGTACCTGTTTCCGGGCGAACCACTGTTAATGCTTCTCCTAATTTTTGTTGACTTTGGTCGTATTGCCGTTGCACCCGGAAGCATTTAGCCCGCCCTTGCTTAGCGCTTACAGATAAGAACGATCTGTTGCTTTCCGTCGCTTGCTCTACAGTGGCATAAATAGTTTCGGCTTCACGAATGCTTGCCCCGTTTTGCTTCATTAAAGCGCTGGCCAATGCCATATATGCCCATGCACTACCTGTACTGCCTGCATGACTGCGGCAGATTGTCGCTAATTGGGTATAATTTCGTTGCCTGTTATAAATCTTTTTCAATATTCCCAGCGCACAAGTACTGTTGGTATCATTGGCAATAATGGTTTGCGTATATTGTTCCGCTTTCCCAAAATCCTGTTGAAGTAGCGCCTCGTTACATTGTGCATATGCTATCTTATTTTTATGCAACGTCATGTATTGCGCTCGCTGTTGCCGTTCCTCTTCAAAATATAATTCCCTGCGCCGTTTTTGTGTTAATCGTGATACCCGTCCGGCTGCTTGCCGTATGTCTGTATTTTTATATTTTACATCTTCGCGCGTCATCTGCCAGAAAGAAACGGCTTGTTGGGTCGCGTCCTGTATTTTCTTTTGTAAATCGGCGCTGAATGTAACCGGCGTTCGTTTATGGCTTTCAACAAGCCGTTCATTTCGTTTTACGGTATTACATACATCTAATAAACCCAATTGTAATCGTCTGTTATCAGGCCATTTTTCTAATGCTTCCAAATAACGTAAGGCGGCATGTTCCAATAGATTCTTTTCTATATGATGCGCAGCCATAAAAGTTGCAGCCTGTTTTGGATTGCCCATCCATAATGATTGTATAGCAATAGCATACCCTATATAAAATACGGGTAAATGCGAATAGTCCCGATGGGCGTCCAGCCACAAAGCGGCTGATTGGTCTTGCCGGTTCAACGCATTATAGACCTTGGATAACCCCTTATAATACTTTACATTGGATGGTTGTCGTGCAAGGAGTTGTTTGAATAATGACTCCGCGTCTCCATACCGGCGGCGGTAAAAGGCCTCCCATGCCTGTGCTTCTAACGAATCTTTAACAGTAGTATCATCTTGCCGACTATATGAACGGGCGATTCCCTCTGCCGGTAATACTGCTGCCATAGCAATCCCGGAAGCCTGAATCAACGCCTTGAGAAATTTTCTGCGGTCAATAGTTTGCATAAGAAAATAGTATTTAGCAAAATGTTATAAAAAAGGGGAGTAATTCCGGCGAGGTTTGATGCACGCAACTAGTTCCGTTATCGGCTTTGTTTTAATTAAACTACGGAGTAAGCTCCCCTTTTCAACAACAAAGATAATGCTTTTAGTTCTACATACAAAATTTTTTATTGATTTGCATAATGGGGTAAGTTCAAAAAAAAATCAAAGAAGCAATATATATGCATCCGGCGGCTCCTTCTACGCCGACTTTGTATACTTATACATATCATTTATCATTTTCGCCGAGACTTGCGGCAAGGTTGCCGAAACACATAGCGTCGGCTACCGGCGCCGCCTCGTACAGTATTAACGGCATGGGCCGGCAAGTGTGAGGTTTGATGGTTCTTATATGTACCAGACTTCACCTGCGGAAGGGACATTTGTCTGTGGTCGAGAAAAGTCTTTTGGCTGCTTTTTCAGTCATTCAAATTATTTCTATCTTTGCCTTCCTAATAATTGTGTATATGCGCTGTATTCTATGTATATTATATGTATTCCTGCTTGCTGCCTGCGAGCGTCGGCAGGGAAGGGACGAATGGCAGGCCGGCGATTTATTGTTTCAATCCCTCCGAAGCGAATTGGGTAGCGCGATTGAAGAGGTAACGTCCGGCGCCGGCGAGCGTTCTTTTTCTCATGTGGGGATGCTGGTCGTCGACAGCGCCGGACGGCGGCACGTGGTAGAAGCCTTCGGCAGTGGCGTGCAACTTACGCCGGTCGATACTTTTCTGCAACGCGGCGCAACGGTCGCGGCGCGGCTCAAAGCCGAATACCGTTCTTTACTGCCCGCCGCCATTGCCTTTGCCCTGCAACAAGTCGGCACGCCCTACGACGACGCTTATTTGTATGACAACGGAAAATACTACTGTTCGGAACTGATTTACGACGCCTTCCTGTTCGCCAACTGCGGATGTCCGTTTTTCATGCTCGAGCCTATGACTTTCAAATCGCCCGCCACCGGCGAATTGGCCGACGAATGGCGGCAACACTACGAGGCTCTGGGAATACCCGTCCCCGAAGGCAACCCCGGCTGCAACCCTACCGGACTATCGCGGTCAGACAAGCTGGAATGAAGCGTAAGACGCCGACGCCGCAGGCACGTCTTATACTTTATGCACCATGCCATTCATTTCTTCAATATAATTCAATAGCTCATCCCGCCCCAGCCCTGTTTCGGCAGAGGTAACAAAAATCGGCGGCAGTTCTTCCCATTCGTCGAGGAGGGTGTGCCGGTAGTGCGCGATATTTTTTTGCAGGGCGGTTTTTGCGAGTTTGTCGGCTTTAGTGAAAACCAAAGCCAACGGAATGCCCCATTCGCCCATGCGGGAAATAAAATCAAGGTCGCTTTGCTGCGGTTCGAGGCGGCTGTCGAGCAGGACGAACAGCAGGGTCAGGGGGTCGCGTTGCATGATATAGCCGGTGATGCTGTCGGCGAATCGGGCGCGTTTGACTTTCGATGAACGCGCGTAGCCGTAGCCCGGCAAATCGACCAGATGCCATCGTCCGTTGATAAGATAATGATTGATCAATTGCGTTTTTCCCGGCGTCGACGAAGTATGCGCCAGTTTTTTCCGGTTCACCAGCGTGTTTATCAATGACGATTTGCCTACATTCGACCGCCCGATAAACGCATACTCGGGAAGGTTCGAGGCCGGACACTGCCCGACCGATTGACTGCTGGTAACAAATTCAGCGCTTTTAATAATCATACAAAACAAGATTTTGTGCAAAAATAAGAAAAATTTACCTATCTTTGTCAGCGTTCATAACCCGATAAAAAAACAACATGATGCGTTTTATTTTTTTAACTATTTTGTTCCTTCTGGCCGTTGCGTGTGGCACAACAAAGCATGACGCCCTGCTGTTCGACGTCCGGTGGCACGTCGAACAAATCGACGGGGCAGCTGTCGACTCAACCGGCGAGAACGCTTACATCGTGTGGAAATCCGGCGACGAACACACCGTATCCGGGAATACGAGTTGCAATCCGTTTTCCGGCAAATTCATGCTCGATAAGGATCGATTGACGTTTTCCGACATGGCCGTTACCCGTCGCGCCTGCTTCGGCGAAAATATCGAACAGGCATTCTTGGCCATCCTCGCGCGCACTACCCGCTACCGCATCGCCGACGGCAAACTAATCCTCACCGACGACGCTAACGACATCGCGGTACTGCATCGTTGATTGATTGAAAAACCACGTAACAAAAACGGCCATGTCCACCTCCTTCATCCGATTATCCGACATCCAGCAGCGCATCAAGCAGGCGCTGGATGGCGCTTTGACAGATAGCTACTGGATTACGGCGGAAATAAACGAATTGAAAACAAATGCCGCCGGTCATTGTTATATCGAATTGATCGAAAAAGATGCCGACACCAACGCGCTAACAGCAAAAGCCAACGCGATTATTTGGGCATACAGCTTCCGGTTATTGAAACCTTATTTTGAGACCTCGACCGGATGCGCGTTGGTCGCCGGTATCCGTGTATTAGTGAAGGCGACGGTACAGTACCACCCGCTCTACGGGTTGAGCCTGCTGATTTCCGACATCGACCCGGCGTATACGGTGGGCGAGTTGGAAATGCTACGTCGCAAAACGATCGCCCGCCTGCAGGAAGACGGCGTGTTCGCCATGAATCGCGAAACGCCATTCCCTCTCTTGCCGCAACGCATTGCCGTTATTTCGTCGGAACAGGCGTCCGGCTATCAGGATTTCATGAACCATCTTCACCATAACGAATACCATTATGCTTTTCGCACGCAACTATTCCCGTCGCTTATGCAGGGAACGGTCGCAGC
>JAIRKX010000198.1 GCA_031259805.1 Prevotellaceae bacterium
AATAGCTTCGCCAGCCAGATAGAGGGTATTAATCCGGGAGACCTTATCGATTATTCGTATTACGCATATTATGGAAGTTGGTCGGCCACTCCTACGAGCGGTTTTCTGGGATTAACCAATGCAAAGTGGGCGCCTTATCCTTACGCATTTCATGGGACAAACGGCACTACTGTATATCCGAGTATTAGTACGGCTAATATCAACAGTCTGAAAAATGGCGGGTATGGCGTGAATTTAATGTACGATTTACGGGGACAGTCTAATACGCATCCTAACGAAGCGTACATGGATTATTCCGACAGGCTGACTATCTTCTCCAATATCCTGTATGGGGAGGAAACGGTAGCCGGTACAATATATCAGAAAGACTGGTAAAAAGGAGACGAGTAATGAAGAATATCTTTATACTATTAGTAAGCATCAGCATGCTGAGTGTAGCTGCTTGCACCGAGTCGGAGCCGGCGTTGTCCGGTTCCGACGACGGGCAAGCCCTCCGGCGCAGCCCGGCGGTAACCCTCAGCGACAGCGTGAGTATTGAGGTTACGCTGATGAACACGGCAGACAGCACTACGCTATATGCCGTATCGGGAAGTCATAAACCGAGCAATAATTTTCTTTTAACCGGTGGCTCTGGCGGGGCATCCTATCGTTCCAGCGAAGATGGTGATAGCTGGTGGTCTGCACAAAATACTTATCCGGTAGGTACTATTAATGCATTAAGTTGTAGTCGCAATACAAATGGTTATTATCAGAACTGGAAATACTGTATGGCTGCTTGTGATAACGGGATATGGACTTATGATTTGGCTAATGCCGGAAATTATTGGTGGCCGTTGCTGCAAGGGAATGAATATACTTTTACTGCTACAACTAATTATCAAGACCCTCGCGGGTGGGCGGTTTTCTGGAATATAGCTGGGTTAAGAGACAGTATTCCATGCTTATATTATTATTACTATTTTCACGATGGCACTTATAGTTATTTCTATGAATTGGATGCAAGTATGTTTGAAAATAAGATTACAGATATGACAAATATGTACAGTCTGCCTGTAATTGCAGTAACCGACGGAGGAGAAATAGCCAGTACAGGTTCTATGCCAGGCGATATATTCGAAATAGTGCATGATTTTGATACGGCGCTATATGCTACATGTCTATTTTTTACAGAGTATTCAGATAGTACAAAAATATTTGTGGCCGGCGACAATGGTTTTATGAAATACGCAATGGTTACGGATCAATATACTTGGTTTTCGATAACCTCTCCCGGAATTACAAGTCGTATCAATAGTATGGCTACTGATTGTGACGAGTTCGGAGCAGGAGGTAGCATCCTCGTCGCCGGCGGCGCCGGCGGCCAGTTCGCCTACTCGATAGACGACGGCGTAACATGGACGCCGTATGACATCGGCTTCGGCACGTCGGACATCCACGATATTACGTACTACGACTACGACAACAGCTTCTACGCCGTGGGCGCCGGCGGAAAAATCGCCCGAATAAAAATAAGTATCGAATAAAAAGGAAACAATGCGATATGCCATGAAAGCAATAAAATATAAACCAATAAATATATATCACCATGCATAATGTAATAAGAGTTCAATTACGGCCGAATCCACTAACGGACGATCCGAGAGACTATGTGGCCGTCGTGCTCCCGCAGGGACACGTAAAATTAGAAGACATCGTCGAAGCCCTCGTAGAAGAAGGCACGGAGTTTGCCCGGGAAACACTGGTCGACATCATCGGTCGGTACAACCGGATGAGCGCCAAACTTGCCGTCAGCGGCTACGACGTCGATACGGGGCTGGTCTACCTCCGTCCGGTAGTTCGCGGCGTATTCTACGACAAGAGCTACGACCCTGAAAAGAACAGCCTGTATGTACTGGCCACACAAAGTAAGGACATCCGCGAAGCCGTCGCCCAAACACACGTCGACGTAATGGGCGAAGCGCCCAGCGTGATGCAAATCCTGCTGGTCGAAAACATGGTTACCCACGCCGCCGACGGCACGATAACCCGCGGACGCAATGCACAAGTCAACGGCTCGTACATCAAAATAGCCGGCAACCATCCCGACGTCGGCGTCTACCTCGTTACGGTAGACGGAGCGTCCACCCACCACCTGCCCGCCGACAGCATCGTAAAGAACGAGCCCAGCTCGCTACTACTATTCATCCCCGCCGACATCCCTACGGGCGACTATCGGCTGCGGATCGTCACACAATTCTCCCGGCAAAAGCTACTGACCTTGCCCCGCGAGGCCACCTACCACGTGCCGCTAACGATTATTTAACGGAATATGAGCACCCTCCGTACCACGCCCGCGTCCCCGGCAACGCCGCCACAGTATACCCGATGTATACACCGGCGTATACCCGATGTATACACCGGCGTATCCTCGATGTATACACCGGCGTATACTCGGTGTATACCGACGGCGTATACTCGGTGTATACCGACGGCGCATACCCGATGTACACCGGTATCCGGCCGGCGCGGACACGGCGCGGCGGCGCGCATTTTCCCCCTCTATTATCTATTATCAAACATCCAAAATCCAAAGAAATGAAAAAAATACATTATCTACTGACCCTTGCCGCCTGCATAGCCATAACCATAGCAGTATCGTGCGGCGAAGACGAAACGCCCGGCTATACGCCCGAGGCCATTGAGAACCCCGTAACGGGAATAACCATCGCCAACGCCACAGCCGACGGCATTGTACTCTCCGACGTCGGGGCGACCGAGCAGGTGCAAGTATCGGCCACGCCGTCGAACGCCGGCGACGCCGACCGCTACCACTACTCCTATGTGTCGGGCGACCAACGCATATTTACCGTATCGCCCGCCGGCGTAGTCACGGCCACCGGCGCCGGCGTCGCATGGCTGACGGTCATCCCGAACAACAACGCCGCGCTGGCCGCCCGGTGCAAAGTAACCGTAGTAGGCGTCCGCGTTACATCGATCGACATCGCATCGGGCTATGAAGCCCGGACGCTGGCGCGCACCAACGCCGCCGGCCCTACGCTCAACTTAGCCTCCTACCTCACCGTAGCGCCCGCCGATGCGTCGATCAAACGACTCCGGTACTCGTCGTCCGACCCCACGGTAGCCACCGTCGATGAAGACGGCGTAGTAACCGCCGTCTGGGAAGGCGAAACCGTCATCCGCATCGAAGCCACCGACCACAGCGGCGTCTATGCCGAATCGGTCATCACGGTAACCATCACGCCGGTAGCGACGCTTTCGTTTTATGCCAACACATTTAATAATTTGAACATTAATTCGAAAATGAACCAAACGGGCAACTATGACTTAAGTCCTGCCGACTACTCCAAAGGAACAAGCAGCAGTAGCCCTATCCGCTACCAACCCACAAATGCTACACGGAACATACTGGAATACGCTTCGTCGGACGAAGAAGTGCTGGAAATCCAAAGCACCTCGTCAAACGGCTTTCGCTTGATTCCTAAAAAAGGAGGCCGCGCAACCATCACAGCCACCGCTACCGACGGCCATGGCGCCACGGTTACGTCCAACCCCATCAACGTCTACGGCATCTACCCGCACACCGGCTGGACGATTGTGGCGTCTTCGCCTACCGGAGAATTGCAGGACGGCGGCGACACTTGGGGCGGCCCCATCGAAAACATGTTTGTCGACGGCAAACAGGTAGGCTTCTACCGGCAGGGTACCACGCAATTGCCCACCGGCAGCTATCCCTACTTTATCATCGACTTCGGCGAGAGCCTCCCGTTCAACTACGTCATCCTGTCGCACTCATGGGCGGGTAACTACAACAGCGGCACCCGCTCCAACCGCCTGTCCATGTCGGGCAGCAACGACAATGCGAACTACACCTCCATCGTATCAGGCGTAACCGCATCGCCGGGCTACAACTATATTTCGGTACTAAGTCAAGTACACACCTACCGCTACCTGAAAGTCGAAATATGGAACACCACCAACTACACCGGCGCTTCGGGCACCGGCGTCGCAGCCACGCCTATCAATGTCGTCTACGACTTCAACCTCGGCTACCTGCCGCCGCTGTAGCATAGACGATCGACTGTCGAACCTCAATATAACTGTAAATAATTGTGTTTAACTGAAAGCCGCCCCCGATGGGGGCGGCTTTTTGATAGACATAAAGCGCGCCGGAGGGTCTCCGGCGCGCTGTCTTCCCGGCTATACCCATGCAAATTTAATACGCTTGCCCCGGGCTGACGCATCTAAAATATATGTATTAGATGCGTCAGCCCTGACGCTTGCCCCGTGTTATTTTCGTACTCGTGCAGGATTTTTCCCTATAAAATCTTTCCAGCTTTTATAGGCTTTCTCGCCGGATGGGCAGGCGCTTTGGAAAAAATGACACATGGCTGCCGCTAACCCGTCGGTCGAATCTAAATCGGTGGGCAGTTCTTGTATTTTCAATAAATTTTGCAGGATTTTAGCGACTTGTTCCTTCGAAGCCGCCCCTTGTCCGGTAATGGCCAGTTTGATTTTCCGAGGCGCGTATTCGGTAATGGGGATTTGTCGCGCCAACGCCGCGGCAATGGCCGTGCCCTGCGCCCGTCCTAATTTTAACATCGACTGTACATTCTTCCCATAGAACGGGGCTTCAATCGCCATTTCATTGGGTTTGTACTCGTCGATCAGTTGCGTTACCCGTTCGAAAATACGTTGCATCTTCACATAATGGTCTTCGTATTTATGCAAGGCCAGCACCCCCAGTACCACTAATTTTACCGCTTGTCCCGACGTGCTGATGATGCCGTATCCCATGACCGTCGTTCCCGGGTCGATGCCCATGATAATGCGCTCCACAGGAGCCGCCGGTTTGTTTATTTTAATTACGGACGACAAGTGGATTGACTATTAGGTACTGTTTGTTGATGATTCTTCCTCATCCCTGTTCTATCGTTCCTGTTCTTCAATCATTTCAAACCCGGTATAGGCTTGCAGCGCCTTTGGGATGCGGATGCCTTCGGGCGTCTGGTTGTTTTCGAGCAACGCGGCAACGATGCGCGGCAACGCCAGCGAACTGCCGTTCAGGGTGTGCGCCAGTTGCGTTTTCTTCGTCTCGTCGCGGTAACGCAGTTTGAGGCGGTTCGCTTGAAACGATTCGAAATTCGATACCGAACTTACTTCGAGCCAGCGTTCCTGTGCCGCCGAAAAAACCTCAAAGTCGAACGTCATGGCTGAGGTAAAGCTCATATCGCCGCCGCACAGTTTGATAATACGGTAGGGCAATTCCAAGGATTGCACAATGTTTTCGACGTGCCGCACCATTTCGTCCAGTGTGGCATAGGAATTTTGCGGCAACTGCAATTGCACAATTTCTACTTTGTCGAACTGGTGCAGGCGGTTCAAACCGCGCACATCTTTTCCGTACGAGCCGGCTTCCCTGCGGAAACAGGGCGTGTAGGCGGTTAGTTTCACCGGCAGTTCCGATGCATTCAAAATCACGTCGCGGTAAATATTGGTTACCGGCACTTCGGCGGTAGGTATCAAATAAAAATTGTCAATGCCCACATGGTACATTTGCCCTTCCTTGTCGGGTAAATTCCCGGTGCCAAACCCCGACGTTTCATTGACCATCAGCGGCGGCTGCACTTCGGTATAGCCCGCAGCCGTGTTGCAATCCAGAAAATAGGTAATCAATGCGCGTTGCAACTTGGCGCCTTTGTCTTTATAGACGGGAAATCCCGCGCCGGTTAGTTTAACGCCCAATTCAAAATCAATCAGGTTGTATTTGGCTGCCAGTTCCCAGTGCGGCAACGCTTGCGGTAACACCGGTTTTTTGCCGCCTTCGCGGATAATCACATTATCGTCCGGTGTACGGCCGGCGGGCACTTGTTCCGACGGCAGGTTGGGCAGTAAGACCAACAGGTTGTCCCGTTGTTTTTCCGTATCGGATAGTTGCTGCTCCAGTGTTTTCGATTGCTCTTTCAGTTGCGCTGTTTGTTGTTTGGCGGCTTCGGCCTCGTCACGCTTGCCCTGTTGCATCAGTATTCCGATTTGTTTGGCTCGCATATTTTGTTGCGACAGATTGGCATCCAACGCTGTTTGCAAGACCTTGCGTTCGTTGTCGACGGCTATAATTTGTAGCGCCAATTCGCTCGCATCAAAATTTTTGATGCGCAACCGCTCTATGACAAAATCGGTTTGTTCGCGGATTATTTTTAGTGTAAGCATATATTTCTTTAAATAAAAAACCTCCCGAACCTACCACGCGATACGTTCGGGAGATAAATCCATCTATCTTGCCGGACGACTACACCACCGGCAATACCGATACGTATGACCGGTCGTTTCTTCTCTTGCGGAAACTTACTGTGCCGTCAATCAAGGCAAACAGTGTGTGATCGCGCCCGATACCTACGTTGTCGCCCGGATAGTGAACCGTTCCGCGTTGCCGTACAAGAATATTACCGGCTTTGGCGAACTGCCCGCCGAATAATTTTACGCCTAATCGTTTGCTATGTGATTCGCGCCCGTTCTTTGAACTGCCGACGCCTTTTTTATGTGCCATAATCTATCTCTTTTACTATTTTTACTCTTCTTCCGATTTAGTTTCCGGTTCGATTACTACCGGCGTGGCTGTTTCCGGTTCTTTTGCTTCGGGTGTTACCGCGTTGCCGATAGTTATTTCGTCAATCCGGATTTGTGTCAATGACTGACGATGCCCATTTTTCTTTTTGTACCCTTTGCGGCGTTTTTTCTTGAAGACGATCACTTTGTCGCCTTTCACATGCTGCAAAATGGTGGCGGTAATTTCGGCGCCTTCGACGGTCGGTGTACCGACTTTTACGTCGCCGTCGTTGTCCGTGAGCAATACGTTATTGAAACGTACCTTGTCGTTGTCTTCTCCCGCAAGGCGATGAACATACAACTTTTTCCCTTGTTCTACGTTAAACTGAAATCCTGCAATGTCTACAATTGCGTACATAAATACTATAATTTTACGTTTTCGGCAGTAAGCGGCGCCGCATAGCCGCGCTCTTAGTCATAGCTTAGTTGCCGTTGTTCCGATTTGCTTCTTTTTTAAAAATCGGGCTGCAAAGGTATAAAAATTTTCAATAGGCACAAAATTTATTTCTTTGGCCGCACGTAAGAGGCATTCAACCCGTCCTTGACTTCCTGCGTAATATTGAGTCCCGGATGGCCTTGCAGGATGACATTGGTCGACGCATTGGTGCTAATAATCAACGAATAGTTACGTTCTTTGTTGTATTCCTGCAGATAGGTAACAATGGCGTCGTAAATACGGCGAAGCATAACGGCTTCTTCTTCGGCCAGTTCTCCGCGCAGTTTTTCGCTGTACGTGGCCAATTCCTGTTGTTTTTGCGCCAGTTGCTGTTCTTGCTGCTCGGCCTGCGAACGGGTTATTAGCCCTTTGGTTACTTTTTCCCGATAGTCGTTGACGCTGCGTTCAAATGTTTTACTGCGTTTCGATAAATCGTCTTCCATGCCTTTCGCTCTGGTTTCCAGGTCATCTTTCAAATCATGGAACATATCGTACCCATTGATTAACGAGTCAATCTGGATATACACCACACTTCCTTCAGGCGCAGCCTCGCCGGTGGCCAGGACAATTTCGCCCGGTACGTTACCTGCAGGCTTACCGAAATCGCCGGCACAGAAGTATAATACATATAATCCGGCCACGGCCAACGTCAGAATAATTCCTGCAATAAGTTCTATTTTTTTCATTTTATTAATTTTTTGGTCTGCAAAGCTACGAATATTTTTTTAATCACAAAATACGGAACGCGATAAATAGCGTAAACACGTTATAAAGAGTGTATTTTAAATTGCCGCAAAAGAAAGAGGAAAATCGCTATCGCTCCTTTCTTTTGAAGGGATAAATAAGAAACCGGAG
>JAIRKX010000018.1 GCA_031259805.1 Prevotellaceae bacterium
GCGTTAGAATAACAATGACGCAGGCGGTCATTGAAAACGACCGCCTGCACAGTAACAGCATACACCGTAGCGGGTTTACGATACCCTACTTGCCGAATACCATTGTCCTAAGCGCTCTCCATTCCTTACCGCCTTCGGGCGTAGCGTTACGTGCCGGCGGTGGTCGTCCCTGACGGGACGGCAGACAGGAGAGACGCCAATGCCCCTGTCCCCTTAGGGACGACTTCCTCTATCTCCTTTAACTCCCAAAAGAAATCAAAAGATTTTTGTATTTTTGTGCGTTTTTTAATCATCACGATACAATGAAATCACAAGCGTCCGCAAGTAAACATGGCAAAAGAATGCCACATCGCCCCCATAGGCCCGCCAATAAACAGGTCAGGCCAACTTCTTTGAAAACGCCGACCGACAGGAATAATAAACGAGTCCTGCCGTCGCCCGCTAAACCGTTTACTCCGTCGCCGTTTACGCCCGTGTATTACCCGAAATGGATCTACGTGGCCATCCTCGCCTTCTGCTTCGCGTTATACGGCAATACGATGTCGAACCAGTTTGCATTAGACGACACGATGGTGCTTACGCAAAACGAGTTTGTGAAGCAAGGCGTCAGCGGTATTCCGAAGATTTTTCGGTACGATACGTTCATCGGGCGTTACGGCGAGCAGGTAACCAACCTGCCCGGCGGACGTTACCGCCCGCTGTCGGTGGCGCTGCTGGCGGTGGAGTACGAATGCTTTGTAAACGCCGACGTGAAACAAATTATTCGCGACAGGCTCGACGAAAAGGTTATGCAGTATAGCGTGCCGCGCAAATACATAGTGCCGGACATGAGGGCGCGCATTGTGGATTCTACGCAGACGGACGTCGTGATTGTCTCGAAGCCGACGCCCAAACAGAATGAAGACGATGCGCCGCTGTACATGAAAACCGCGTTGCCCTATGCCAGCCATTTTGTCAACATGCTGCTGTATGCGCTGACGGCCTGTTTCCTGTTTGCCTTGCTGTGGCGGCTGTTTCCGGTGCGCGACAAGTCGGGGTGGAAACTGCTGTTTAACGTGCCGGTCATTGCCACGCTGTTCTACATCGCCCACCCGGTGCATGTCGAGGCGGTGGCCAACATTAAGGGGCGCGATGAAATTATGACATTCCTCGGAGCGCTGATGGCCTTATACTATGCTATTCGATGGCTCGATGTACGCAAGCTGAGATTTTTAGTCATCAGTTTTGTATGTTTCCTTGCCGGCATTTTCTCCAAAGAAAACGCGATTACGTTTTGGGCGATCATCCCGTTAACTATTTACTTCTTTACGCCGTATAAAATGAAAGATAACCTGATTGCCTGCCTGCCGGCATTTTTCGCAGGGCTGGTCTTTCTGGCCGTACGCGGCTCGGTGATTACGTGGAGTCCGATGCCTGAAACGGAACTGATGAACAATCCGTTTCTTGGGATGCGACCGTTCGAGCAGTGGGGGAGCATCATCTATGTGCTGGGGCGCTACCTGTGGCTGCTGCTATTCCCGCATCCGCTGACGACAGACTATTACCCGTATCATATCCCGAAAGTAACGGCATCGGGACTCGACCCGAACCCGGCTATCAACGCCATCGGCATCGGCCATGTAGCCGTATGGGGTTCGCTGCTGGTATACGTGGCTTTGCTTGGGTTTATTCTGTGGGGAATGGCGCCCCGCCGCCGGAATGTGTATGCCTATGCCGTCATTTGGTACATCGTGCCGCTGAGCATCGTATCCAACGTATTTGTAATGATCGGCACTTCGATGAACGAACGGTTTGTATCTATCTCCTGCGTAGGCTTCTGTATTGCGGCAGCCTATTTTCTGGCGCATCATCTGCCGAAGTACATAACGAATGTCCGCATATACCGGCTGTTAGTGGGAGGCTTTCTGGCAGTAACAATCTCGCTGTATTCCATCCAAAGCATTTCGCGCAACAAAGTCTGGTTCGACGACTTTACGCTCTCAACCACCGATGCGAAACTTTCGCCCCGCAGCGCAAAAGCGAATTACGACGCGGCGCGGGTCTATAATATCAAGTACCAAACCGCGCCGACCGACAGCGCCCGCGAAGCCATCACGCGCCAGATTTATTACTACTCGAAACGGGCGATAGAGATTCATCCGGTCTATGAAAATGCACTGCTGCTTTACTCGTGGGCGAATAGTACCCTTGGGGCCATGTACCCCGACAGCGCCGCCCAATACCCCACAGGCGCTTCGGTACGGGCTTTGTTGAAGCTGTTGGAGCGGAATCCGCAAACGCCTTTTGCCTTCGACCCGCTGGCTTTGCTTATGCAACGTATCCCCGACCCCGTGCAGCGCATCAAGATATGGGAGGACGTCCTGCAACGTGCGCCCGAACGCTACGAACCACACTACTGGCTGGCCAGCATCTACGGAAAAGAGTTGAGCCGCGACCCGAAAACCGGTGCGTTTAACGTAGAACAAATGCAAAAAGCCATTCCCTATTTTGAAGAAGCCGTCAAACTCAAGCCCGATTTGGTAAACGGACTTATTGATTTAGGCGCCATGTATGGCAACACCGGCAATCCGGTCAAGGCTGTCGAAGCCTTTCGGCGAGCCGTCGAAATAAGCCCGTCGGACACTCTCGCATGGGCTAACTTATGGCGTACCTACAATGTGCTGGGCGATGCCAATAAAGCAACGGAAGCCTACCAGCGATATCAAGAGTTAAGAGTTAAAAAGGTGAAAAGGTGAAGTGCGCTACGCGCGGTGAAAAGGGTGAAATTGTTCACCCTTTCACCTTTTTACCTACTCTTAACTCTTAACTCTTAGTTCTTAGTTCTTAGTTCTTAGTTCTTATACGCGACAGGAGCGCTTTCCTATAGTAATTCGACACCGGGATGCGGGTCTTGCCGAACAGGACGCCGTTACGCTCCACAACCTGTATCTTGCCGAGGTGCACGATGAACGAGCGGTGTGTCCTGACGAACAGGCTGGCGGGAAGCATGGCCGCTATGTTTTGCAGGGTGTTCAGGGTTAGGATTTTTTCGCCGGCTTCGGTGTAAATGGCCACGTAGTCGCGCATGGCTTCGAGGTAGAGGATGTCGTCGCAGTTT
>JAIRKX010000078.1 GCA_031259805.1 Prevotellaceae bacterium
CACAGCACAGCACAGCACATAAAAAGTGTATTTCCTGCATCGCAGGAAACCTCCCCGACAACAAAAAGTACGTTCCCTGCATTGCAGGAAACTTTCCCGACGATAAAAAGTACGTTCCCTGCATTGCAGGAAACCTTCCCGACGACGAAAAGTACGTTCCCTGCATTGCAGGAAACCTACCCGACGATAAAAAGTACGTTCCCTGCATCGCAGGAAACCTTCCCGACGATAAAAAGCGCGTTTCGTCGCTATATTAATTATCCCGAGTTATAAATCAATAAAACCAGTATGAGTATGACATAAAACCAAATCTACCCCTCCCATTTCAATGGACCGCCCTTAGAGGCAAATTAGTAAAAAAATCAACAGTAAAAATTAATTAATGTATTTATGAATTATTTTAAAATTAAAGTAAACTTTCTTGTTCTACTATTTTTATTTATTCTACCGGTAGTTTCTCATGCGCAAACAACTATCACAGGAACCATTACCGATAAAAACGGTTCGCCGTTGACCGGTGCGAGTGTGGTTGTGCAAGGGACTACAAAGGTTACCATGGCAGATATTGACGGCAAATTCAGCCTGACCGGCATGGAGCCGGGGCAGGTGGTGCTCATATCCTTTGTGGGATATATTACGAAAGTGGTAACGATTAGCAGCGAGACTACATACAATGTAGTATTGGATGAAGAAGCGGCGACACTCGACGAAGTGGTCGTTACGGCTCTCGGTATTAAACGGGCGGAAAAGGCGCTAAGTTATAATGTGCAAAAACTCAATAACGAAGCGCTAACTACCGTAAAGGATGCCAGTTTTATGAATGCGCTGGCCGGTAAAGTGGCCGGTGTAAACATCAGCAGCAGTTCGGCAGGGCCAGGCTCGTCCGTGAAAATTGTGATGCGCGGCTTGAAGTCTATCCAAAAGGATAATAATGCGATGTATGTGATTGACGGTATCCCGATGTTCAACACCAGCTTCGGCTCCGGTGGCGATAATCATCCGTATACCGACTATGTAGGGAGCGATGCGGCTGCCGACCTTAATGCGGAAGATATCGAAAGTATCACCGTGCTCACCGGCCCTTCGGCAGCGGCGCTGTACGGCAGCGAAGCCGCTAACGGCGTGGTGCTGATTACTACCAAAAAAGGACTTGCCGGACGGACGGTCGTAACGGCTTCTAATAGCACGACCTTCTCTTCGCCCTTTGTGATGCCCGAATTTCAAAATAAATACGGCAACATCATCGGCGAAACCGGCAGCTGGGGCGCTCCGCAGAGTCTGTACAGCTACGACCCGAGCAAGTTCTTCAACACCGGAACGACCGTGGTTAATGCCGTTACCCTGTCGACCGGAACGGAAAAAAGCCAGTCGTACCTGTCGTTTGCCGGCACAAATGCCTGCGGTATTCTGCCGACCAATGAGTATGACCGCTACAACTTTTCGTATCGCAACACCACCTCGTTCCTGAACGATAAATTGGTGTTGGATGTAAGCGCCGGTTATGTATTGCAAACGGACAAGAACATGGTCGCCGACGGTTTATATCATAACCCGCTGCCGGCTGTGTACCTGTTCCCGCGCGGCGAAAACTTCGACGAAGTCCGCACCTATGAACGTTACGATGAGTTGCTGGAAACAACGACCCAATACTGGCCTTACGGCGCTGGCGGGCTTGAGTTGCAAAATCCGTATTGGACGCAGTACAAAATGACGCACGAAACCAATAAAAAGCGCTATATGCTTTCGGCCGGTCTGCAATATAATGTAACCGACTGGCTGAACGTCGTTGGACGCGCAAAGGTCGACAATGCCAATTTTGTAATAACCGACAAGCGGTACGCCGGTACGCTGCCTACTCTGGCCGGGCCAAACGGGTTCTTCTCTAAAAACAACAGGATGGAAACCCAAACCTATGCCGACATTATCGCCAATATCAATAAAGATTTTGCCGATTTTAACGTGAACGCCAACATCGGCGCGTCGATAAAAGACTTGCGAATGGACAGCGAAAAACAGGTGGGAAATTTGAACTACATCAACCTGTTTACGACGGAAAATATGATACGTCCCTCAGGGTATAAAGACGATGCCGACGGGTATATCGAACAAACACAGTCGATTTTTGCCAACGTCGAAGTAGGCTATAGAAGCATGTTGTACTTAACCGTTACCGGACGTAACGACTGGGATTCGGCGCTGGCCTTTTCCAAAAACACATCGTTCTTCTATCCATCGGTCGGGCTGTCGGGGGTTATCAACGAAATGTTTAAACTGCCCGAACTGATCTCTTTCCTGAAAGTGCGCGCGTCGTACAGTTCGGTCGGTACCTCGTTCGGTCGGTATATGACGCAGTTCTTCTATACCTACAATGAACAGACCAACTCGTATGATGCCCCGAAGATCTATCCCTCGTATGACCTGAAACCCGAATTAACCAATTCGTGGGAGGTGGGATTGAACGTGCGCCTCTTTAAAGGTATGGTCAACATGGATGCGACCTGGTATCATTCCAATACCCTAAACCAAACGTTTAAGGCGTCTCTCTCGGCAGGTTCGGGCTACGAGTCCGTATATGTACAGTCGGGCGACGTGCGGAATATGGGGCTTGAGTTGGCGCTTGGGTTCAATAATACGTGGGGCGACTTCGGGTGGGCTTCCAATGTAACCTTTACATGGAACGACAACCGCATAAACCGACTGGCCAATGACATCCTCAGCCCGATAGACGGAACGCCTGTCGAAATGCCGACCACTATGGAAAAGGCACGACTGGGCGATACCGGCGGGCCGCTGATCATGCTCTCCGAAGGCGGTACAATGGGCGACCTGTACATCGACCGGGCGCTCAAACGCGACGAATACGGGAACATCTATATCAATGCGGTAAACGGATTGCCCCAGATGGAAATCATCGAGGCTAAGAAAATCGGTACGACGCTGGCAAAATCTACGATGGGATGGCAAAATACCTTCTCATGGAACGGGATTGACCTAAATGTACTGATTAGCGCGCGGTTTGGCGGCTATGTCGTATCGGCTACGCAGGCTATCCTCGATCGCTACGGCGTATCGGCCAATAGTGTGAAAGTACGCGAAGAGGGCGTCAGTAGCAACGGCGTTGCCATCGACCCCAAAGGCTGGTTCGGAGTCATTGCACAGGGAACGGGCATGGGCGCTCATTATGTATACGATGCCACCAACATCCGCCTGCAGGAAGTCAGCCTTGGCTATACCATCCCACGCAAGTGGCTGGGCGATGTGGCGAACGTTACAGTCAGCCTTGTCGGTCGCAATCTTTTGATGCTTTACAGCAAAGCGCCATTCGATCCCGAACTGTCCGCATCAACCACCGAAACCTATTACACCGGCGTGGATTATTTCATGTTACCCAGTCTGCGCAATATCGGTTTTACTATTAAACTACAATTCTAAATGAGGAAGATGATTATGAAACAATATAATTTTATGACTTTACAGTGGACATGCATAGCCATCGTCCTGCTGCTATTCGTAGCCTGTACGGGGGCGTTTGAAGATTACAACAGCCATCCCTACAACCCGCGATCGAAGGATTTGACGCCATCGGCGACGGTGGGCGGACTATTTGAAAAAATGATGTACCAGATGCACCATCATCAGGAAAACGATAGCCAAATGGTCGACCAAATGGTGGGTGACCAGTATGGCGGCTACTTCGTTACGCCGACAATATGGGGCGGGAACAATTTCTCGACCTACAACCAGGCCGACAACTGGAACGAAATTCCGTTTACCACGCCTTTCCCGTACCTGTATTCGAACTGGCTGGCCATTGCAGAAATCAGCGAAGGAAGAGGATATATTTACGCATGGGCGAATATCATTCGCGTGGCGGCCATGGTGCGCGTTACCGACACCTACGGCCCGATGCCCTATTCCCAAGTGGGTGGAGGGAAACTTAGCGTCGCTTACGATTCCGAAGAGGAGGCATACAAAAACATGATCGCCGACCTGACGAACAGCGTGAGTGTGCTCGAAGCGTTTTGGGCAAGCAATAGTGGCGCCACGCTGCCCATTGCCCAATACGATATTGTCTATCACGGCAACTTCGGCCAGTGGGTGAAATTTGCCAACTCCTTAAAGCTGCGACTGGCAATACGAATAAGCAATGTAGCGCCGGAGTATGCCAAAGAAGTCGCCGAGGAAGCCGTTGCCTCCGGCGTATTGACCAGCAATAGCGACAATGCCCTGCTGCCGGCTACGGATAATCCCTATCGAAAAGCAGCCGCCGACTGGGGCGACCTGCGTTTCGGCGCTGACATCGCCTCCTACATGACCGGCTATTCCGACCCGCGGTTGCCCTTTTATGCGACAACTGCTTCCGGCGGCGGATACCGCGGCGTGCGCATGGGCGTCAATACAACGGAGGAAAGCAAAACGGAATACGCCGGCTTTTCGCAACCCAACTTCACCTATACCTCACCGATGCTGGTGATGAATGCCGCCGAAGTAGCCTTCCTGAAAGCCGAAGGCGCACTGCGGGGGTGGAATATGGGTGGTACGGAGCAGGCGTTGTACGAACAGGGCGTAACCCTGTCGATGTCGCAGTATGGTATTACCGGAACGGCGGTTACAACCTACCTCAACAGTACTGCACAACCGGCAGCATATACCGGCCTGACCACCGAAACCAATCATGCCGCCATGAGTACGATTACCGTTAAATGGGACAATGCCGCATCGAACGAGCAAAAACTCGAACGCATTATCACCCAAAAATGGATTGCGAATTATACGCTTGGCTTCGAAGCATGGAGCGAATACCGCCGGACGGGATACCCGAAGCTGTTCCCGACGGTCAGCAATTTGAGCGGCGGCGCGGTAGACAGCGACCGGGGCGCGCGCCGGCTACGTTTCCCGATTTCGGAATATAACCGCAACTCGACCAATGTACAGGCAGCCGTCCAAATGATTGGCGGGCAAGATTTGCCTTCGGTCGATTTATGGTGGGCAAAAAAGAATTAAACAACGATTTAAATTATTTTGAATATGAAAAAAAGTATACTACACATGGCTATGATAGCCATCATTTGTACCGCTTTTATAGCGGGATGTACGGAAATAGAGCCGATCGAACTCCCCGAAACAGCCACCATAGGGCCTCCGGGGCAACCCGACCCGCCGCCGCCCCCACCCCCGCCGCCTTACGACCCGATTACAGACCCCGCCAATGTGGCGCTCCGCGAATGGAAAGCCACCCCGGATCTGCCGCAGGTATTCGTCTGGTTCGACAACTGGGCCGGCGGAACAGCAGGCCAATACAGTCTTTCGGGATTGCCCGACTCGGTTACCATTGCCTCCAACTGGGG
>JAIRKX010000102.1 GCA_031259805.1 Prevotellaceae bacterium
GTTGTAATTCACCGGTTTTATAGATTTCTTTCAGATGATAGTTAATCGTATTGACTTCCACATCGAACAAGGCAGCCATTGCTTTTTGCGTCAGCCAAACCGTTTCGTTATGTAAGTAAACATCCACCCGAACATCATTGTTCGGCGTGTTGTAGATTAGAAAATTATCTTTTCCTTCCATATTTCTTTCATATTTTGCCATTAAAAATTTCTTTCAATTTGGATACAAAAATATCAAATCGCCGCTTTCAACGATTTCTAATCCTTCGGGCGTCCTCAGCGTGGCAGCGCCGGAGATGACCATAAACAGTTCCTCCGCATACCGGTGAAAATGGTACGCCGCACAGTATTGTCCCGGATTTAGTTTACGCAAATCAAAGTTCAGGTTTTGAGGTTTTACTCCCGCTTTGGCAATAGAAACGTCGGTGAATATACTGAAAGGGTCTATCTTATTCGGGTCTTCTTTAAATTCTCTTTGGACTGATTTTAAAATTGTTGCCATGATGTTATTGATAAATTGTTTATGCTTTTATGTGGCAAAGGTAAGTAAAATTAACTAACTGCGAAATGAAATTCATCAAACAAAACGAAAGACGCAAGCCTTATTCCTTGCGCCTTTCCCATAAATATTTGTACAGGTGTTTACGGCACAATCGCGCTTTCAATCTCGCTACACCGACCGTTTTCGCCCTTTTCGTTCTGCCGGCAGATAGCGACGTAAACCGTTTTGCCGCGTTCTTCTTTTTTCTGACAGGTAAAGACTTGTTGGAAAAAGTTGCATCTTTGCTGCAATTTTTATTAAATGAGGTATTATGAACGTAATAGAACAATTATATCAAGAGATGGCGCAGCTAAAACCGGTTTCTGCGACACTGCAAAAATGTTGGGAATAGCAATTTATGATTGATTTCAATTATAATTCCAATCACATGGAAGGTAATACACTGACATACGGACAAACCAAGCTGCTGTTTATGTTCGGCGAAACGTTGGGTAGCGCTCGTCTCAAGGAAATGGGATGCGTATTGAAAATCACGTAATGGGCATGTACTTCGTTGCCGACCCGGACAATTATTGGATTGAGATTTTACCAATTATAAAATGAGTATAAGGATTTCTTACAAGTTCGATTTGAGAGCCACAGGCAAGTTGAGAGAACGCAGAAGTCAGGCACCATTGATAGTGATTTTGATAAATTCATAGAAAACCCTTTAAAAACAACACAGCAGGGCGTCTTATTCAATAAAATTCAATGAAGTGATCCGCATGTAATCCGACTCTGTCCGGTTTTAAGAACCGCCGGTTTTCAGTCCGACTGAAGTCCGGCATAAAATTTAGCCTTTACGTTTCACGCTTCAACAATCCAAATATTTCCCGTACATTTGCACTCTTTTAATGATGTAGTATGAATAATTACAAACGCTATCTTGTTACTTCTGCCCTTCCGTACGCCAATGGGCCTGTACATATTGGACATCTCGCCGGAGTGTATGTGCCTGCCGATGTTTATGTGCGTTACCTGCGGCTGCGAGGTCGCGAGGTGAAATTTATCGGCGGCTCCGACGAACACGGTGTCCCGATTACCATCAAAGCGCGTAAAGAGGGGATTACGCCGCAGGATATTGTCGATAAATACCACCTGATTATTAAAGATTCGTTCGAACGATTCGGTATTTCGTTCGATATTTATTCGCGTACCTCCTCGAAAATGCATCATAAAACCGCCTCCGATTTCTTCAGGAAACTGTATGACGACGGAATATTTATCGAAAAAACAACGGCGCAGTACTATGACGAGGAAGCCGGACAGTTCCTTGCCGATCGCTATATTGTAGGCACATGCCCCAAATGCGGTAACGAGAATGCCTACGGCGATCAGTGCGAAAAATGCGGCTCGACGCTCAGCCCGACCGAACTGATTAACCCGCATTCGGCCATTAGCGGCAGTAAGCCCGTACTGCATGACACGACCCACTGGTATCTGCCGCTCGACCGCTACGAGCCATGGCTCCGACGGTGGATTCTGGAAGAACACCGGGAATGGAAAGCAAATGTCTACGGACAGTGCAAGTCGTGGCTCGACAGCGGACTGCAACCGCGCGCTGTCAGCCGGGATCTGGACTGGGGCGTACCGGTGCCCGTCGAAGGGGCGGAAGGGAAGGTGCTTTACGTATGGTTCGACGCCCCTATCGGCTATCTGTCGAACACCATCGAACTGCTGCCCAACGACTGGGAACGATGGTGGAAGGACGAGGAGACGAAAATGGTGCATTTTATCGGCAAAGACAATATTGTATTCCACTGCATCATGTTTCCGGTCATGCTCAAGGCGCACGGCGGGTTTATCCTGCCCGACAATGTGCCGGCGAACGAGTTCCTCAACCTTGAGAACGATAAAATTTCCACCTCGCGCAACTGGGCGGTGTGGCTGCATGAGTACCTCGACGAATTTCCCGGCAAGGAAGACGTCCTGCGCTATGTCCTTTGCGCCAGTGCGCCCGAAACAAAGGACAATGATTTTACGTGGAATGATTTTCAAACCCGCAACAACAGCGAATTAGTAGCCATCTTCGGCAATTTCGTAAACCGCGCCGTTGTGCTTACGCACAAATATTTCGAGGGCAGGGTGCCGCCACTCAATGCCCTGACGCCTTACGACGAGGCGACATTGAACGAAATGCCGCTTATTAAGCAATCGCTCGAAAACAACATCGAAACCTACCATTTCCGCGAAGCCCTGAAGGACGCCATGAACCTCGCGCGGCTGGGCAATAAATACCTCGCCGACACCGAACCGTGGCGGCTGGCGGCCACCGACCGCTCCCGCGTAGCGACGATTCTGAATGTCGCCCTCCAGATTTGCGCCAATTGCGCCATTGCCTTCGAGCCATTCCTGCCGTTTACCACCCAAAAACTGCGGTATATCTTAGCCAAAAGCGCCGACTCGTGGGATGCCTTCGGACGACCGGACATCCTCGCCGAAGCCCACAAACTCAACGAAGCGCAATTGCTGTTCGATAAAATCGAAGACCGTGAGATTGAAAAACAAAAGGCGAAATTGAAAGCCGCCTCAAAGCTGTCCGCGCCCGCGCCGCAAAAAGACGCCTGTACCTGCGACGACTTTATGAAAATGGACATCCGCACAGCCACCGTCCTCGAAGCCGAACGGGTGCCCAAAACCGATAAACTGCTACGGCTGAAAGTCGACACGGGCATCGACGTCCGCACCATCGTATCGGGTATTGCGGAACATTACTCGCCCGAAGACATCGTCGGCAAGCAAATATGCCTCCTGGCAAACCTCGAACCCCGCAGAATCAAAGGCATCGAATCGCAGGGTATGATACTGATGGCGCAGCAGCCCGACGGGACAATGCGCACCATCCGTCCCGACTCGCCCGTGGAAAACGGAGCGACGGTGAGCTAATAGGGATTCCGGCGCGCAAATATACCTACGATTAGGGATTGTGTACCTCAATCGGGACTTGTACTTTTGCAGGCAAAAATAAAGTATAAATTCAACACATTTCTATTATGAGTAAAACAGGTATTTTTTATGGCTCATCGACCGGAAACACCGAAAGCGTGGCCAAACGTATTGCGGCTAAATTAGGCGTAGCCTCCGGCGATATTCACGACATCGGCGTGGCGGCATCGACCGGCAAACTGCGCGATTACGATATCCTGCTGCTGGGCAGTTCCACGTGGGGCATCGGCGATTTGCAGGACGACTGGGAAGGCGCCCTCAACAGCCTGCCGGCGGCGGTGGCCGGAAAGAAAGTCGCCCTCTTCGGCTGCGGCGACTCCGCCTCCTATCCCGATTCGTTTTGCAGCGCCGTGGGCAAACTCTACGCCGCCGTCAAAGACCACGCCACGGTCGTCGGCTTCACCGACACCGCCGGCTATGCGTTCGACGGCTCCGAAGCCCTCGTTGACGACCGATTCGCCGGCCTGCTTATCGACGAAGACAACGAAAGCAACCTCACGGAACAACGGATTGAGCAATGGACGGAGCAATTAGGAAAGACAAACTCCTAACGCTCCCCACCCTTGAATGGCTACAAAACAAAAAGAGCCGCCCGAAAAGGCGGCTCTTTTTTGGCACGCCTTGCCTGAAAGGCAGTATTTTCATAACCGCAGGTAA
>JAIRKX010000152.1 GCA_031259805.1 Prevotellaceae bacterium
CGAAGCCATGCGCAAACAAAAAGTAGAAGAATACAAAGAAAAGTTTGCCAATCCCTATGTCGCAGCGGCCAAAGGCTATATCGACTCTGTGATTTCACCGAAGGAAACCCGCAAATTCATCCTGCAGTCGCTCGAACTGTCGAAAACAAAAACGGTCGGGCGTCCGCATAAAAAACACGGTATCCCACCATTTTAAATCACGACGGTATGGAAGAAAAAAAACAGGAAACAACGTTGGACAACACTCCCCTGATAACCGACAGCGCCGAAGACTATCAAATCCTCACGGTAGCCGAACAGGGGCGCAAGTATAAGACCACATTTACAAAGAAATTTGAAAATCGCATACCCTGGACGCCGCCCAATCCCGAAGAAGTAAAATCGTTCATCCCGGGAACGATACACAAGCTGTCCGTCCATGCGGGCGATTATGTCCGCAAAAACGATGAACTGCTGGTGTTCGAGGCGATGAAGATGTATAATGTCATCCGTGCACCGTATAACGGCATCGTCCATGAAGTGCGGATCAAAGAAGGAGACCGCCTGCCAAAGGGCGTCGTCATGCTCACTGTCCGTCCGACGAACGAAACACCAAAAAGCGTGAAACGTAAAGCAAAAAACGTGAAACGAAAAGCGAAGAACATAAAGCGTAAAGCCACGAAGTAACACAGGCAATAGAGACAGATGCCTTGCCTCAATATCATCCCTCGTTTTGTTACCTATGCTCCAAAACAACTTAATTATAATATTTCATAATGAGTTGGTTGTCGATAAAAAACTATTTCTCTCTTGTTAGATTCTCACACACTGTTTTTGCATTGCCCTTTGCGTGCATTGGTTTTGTGTTGGCGTATGCACAGACGGATGCGGTGTTCGCATGGCGCACGTTGGCGCTGGTATTGTCGTGCATGGTGTTTGCCCGCAACACGGCTATGAGTTTCAACCGCTATGCCGACCGGCAATTCGACGCCTGCAACCGGCGCACCGCTATCCGTGAGATACCGCGCGGCGTCATCACTCCGCGGCAGGCGTTGCTGTTTTGCGTAGTCAATGCGGCGCTGTTTGTGCTGGCTGCCGCCCTGCTCAACCGGTTGTGCCTATACCTGTCGCCGGTCGCCCTGCTGGTGATTGTAGGATATAGCCTGACGAAGCGTTTCACGTGGATGTGTCATGGCATCTTAGGTCTCAGCATGTCTATTGCCCCGACGGCCGCCTACATCGCGGTAAGCGGCGACATATCCCTCACTCCCGTCTGCTTTTCTGCGATTGTACTCCTTTGGGGCAGCGGCTTCGACATCCTCTATGCCTTGCCCGACGAGGCATTCGACCGGCAGGAAGGGCTGTTTTCCATTCCCGCCCGCTTTGGCCGTCGCCGCGCGATGGTCATTTCGGCTGGCCTGCATACCGTAGCGGCAGCGCTGGTCGTGGTAGCCGGATGGACGTTGCACGCGGGGATTTTTTACATCACCGGCGCCACGTTGTTTTGCGGCCTGCTACTCTACCAGCATCTTATCATAAAACCTTCCGATTTAAGCCGCCTGAATACGGCTTTTGCCACGACAAACGGGCTGGCGGGGGTGCTATTCGGGGTTGGGGTGATGATGGAATTGCTGCTGTGAGCAACAGGCTTCTACGCAGGCAATCATTCATCACCTCTCGCCTCTTCTCGCATACCGTACCGGCAGCCACGCGGCCAGATAGCCTATCGCGGCCACCGCAAAGGCAATCAACGCTACATCGAACCATTGAATAGATACGGGATAGGCATTGACTAAGAAATTGCCGGGCATGGGGATGAAACCAAACACTTGTTGCGCCACACACAGCCCCAACCCCAAGACAATCCCGATGAGGATACCTAAGAGCGAAATCATCCATCCTTCAAAGAGAAAAATACGGTTGATGAGATGGTCGTCGGCGCCCATGCTGCGGAGGGTAAGGACGTCGTCTTTCTTTTCGATAATCAGCATGGCCAGCGAACCGAGGACATTACACGAGATGACCACCAGTATCGACAGCAGGATGGCGTAGATGACAGCTTTTTCCGATTTCATCATCCGGTACATGGTTTCGTGCTGCTCGTAACGGTTTTTGACGATGAACGATGCACCGAGGATTGTTTTCACCTGCCGTTGTACTTTCGCTGCGTCGGCCTGCGGAGCGAGCCGGATTTCGATAGCCGTAACCTCGTCGGCATAGTCGAACAGGCGGCGGGCAAAGGCAATGGGGGCAAAAAAATAAGTATTGTCGAACGACTGCTCGATAGCAAAAATGCCCGAAGGGTAAATATATTCGCTCGCCAGCGACGCCTCCGGGTTGAGGAGCGACAGTTGTCCGTCGCGTTTGGGCGCGTGCACCAGCAGGGGGTCGATAAAATGCAAGCCCACGCCCAGCCTGTACGCAATCCCACGCCCAAGAACAGCCTGCTCCACCTCGCCATGCCACAGGCTAAATTCACCCTCGACGACAGCCTGCGGAAGGTATGTGGCGTCGAGGCCTGCGCTGTCGATGCCCTTGATGGTCGCCAGATCCTGATAGCCGCGGTATTCGAGCAGGACGTTTTCTTCGATCACTTCGGTAAACAACGCGACGCCGGGCTGCCGGCGCACCTCGTCGAAGGCCGCCGAATGCGGTGTGAATACTTTGCCTGTGGCCGGCGTAATCCGCAAATCGGCGTCGAACGTATGATACATCGACTGCACCAGCTCGTCGAACCCGTTATAGACCGACACGACCACCACCAGCGCCAGCGTGCCTGTCATAATCCCCGCAGCGCTGATCAGCGAAATGATATTGATCACATTGTGCGATTTCTTAGCAAACAGATACCGCCATGCGATAAAGAACGGCAGTCCGCCTCGACCGCGCCGCCACGGAATAAACCTGCGTGTATGACCAACAGCGCTCATTCCGATGACTGCGACGCCAGCAGGCGATCTATATTCTCTATATAATCCAGCGAATCGTCGATATCGAAGGACAGTTCGGGCACGATGCGCAGTTGTTTGGCCACCCGTCGGCCTAATTCGCCGCGGATGCTGCGGCTTTGCTGCGCAATGATTTTCATCACATCGCCGGTCTTATCCGACGGGAAAATGCTCAACCGCACTCGCGCCAGCGCCAAATCGGGACTTACATGCACCGACGTAACCGATACCATCGCCCCGCCGTATACCGACATGCCCTGTTGCTGTATAATCTCGGCCAAATCTTTCTGCAATTGCCGTCCTACTTTCTGTTGTCGTGTTGTTTCCATTGTTCTCTCCATTGTTGTTTATTTGTTTCATTGTGGATTTGCTTCGTTGCTTAATGGCCGACTGTGCGTAACAAATCAACCATTTTAGCAATTGCAAATTTATTAATATCTTTGGACTTTCTAAAATAAATAGAATATGGATATTGTTTTAAGCGGAATACGTCCTACCGGACATCTGCATCTGGGAAATTATTTCGGCGCTTTGCGCAATTTTACGAAAATGCAACACGAGCATCTTTGCTTCTTTTTTATTGCCGACCTGCATTCGTTGACCACGCATCCGAAGTCAGTCGACTTTCACGATAACGTGCGAAACGTGCTTGCCGAGTACCTCGCCGCCGGGCTCGATCCCGACGTAGCGACGATTTACGTTCAGAGCGACGTGCCCGAAATTGCGGAACTCTATGTCCTGCTAAACATGCTGGCCTATCAGGGCGAACTGGAGCGTACCGCCTCGTTTAAAGAAAAAGTGCGCAAACACTCCGACAATGTCAATGCCGGACTGCTCACTTACCCTGTGTTGATGGCGTCGGACATATTGATCCACCGCGCCCGCAAGGTACCCGTAGGGAAAGATCAGGAACAGCATCTGGAAATGACGCGCACGCTTGCCCGCCGCTTCAATAATCTCTACGGCGTTGAGGTATTTCCCGAACCGACGGCTTTCAATTTTGGGAACGAATTGATTAAAATTCCCGGTCTCGACGGCGGCGGCAAAATGGGTAAAAGCGAAGGCAACGGCATCTTCCTTGTCGACGACGAGAAGACCGTCGCCAAAAAAGTCATGCGGGCAGTAACCGACAGCGGTCCCACGCAACTCCAAAGCGAAATGAGCGAACCCGTCCGCCATATCTTCACCATCCTCGAAGTCGTCTCCACACCCGACACCGTCGCGCACTTCCGCATGCAGTACGACCGGTGTACCATCCGCTACGGCGAACTGAAAAAACAATTAGCCGCCGACATCTGGCGCGCCATCGCCCCCATCCACGCACGCATTGCCGAAATCAAAGCCGACCGCGACTATCTCCGCCGAGTAACCCTCCACGGCGCCGCCCGCGCCCGCGAAAGCGCTCAGGCAACCCTGAAAGAAGTAAAAAAAGCGGCAGGATTCAGGGCTTTCTAACAAAACGCACAATCGCCGGAAGTTTCCGGCGATTGTGCAAAGGCTTCCGGCTACGTTTCCGGAAACCCAAAATTCAGTATTCTTTATTCAATATTCAATTACCACGCGGATTCCTTCGGGGCTGTTTTCAAATTGCAGCAGGGAGGTGTGCGAGAGGGCGTCCCAGCTATGCACGGCAGTGATTTCGGCGCCGGCGCTGTCGGTTACATGTACGTGTATCGGGGGCTGCGGGAGGTAGACGCGCAGGACGTTGGTCGTGTTGGCAGGACTTTTGGCGGTGAACGTGTAAGAGCGGCGGCTTTCCGTGATATCGTATACGCGCGATGCGCCGCAGAGCACTGCCGGTTTGGTTTTGTCGACATGGTTGACGTCATAGAGGAAGGCCTGCTCGCCCGGGGCGACGGTCTTCGTTTGCAGTACGGGCAGTTCGGGGTCGAACAGGTCGATGTACAGTCCCCGCAGGAGGAGCGGGTCGTCGGACACGCTTTCGTCCAGCACCGAGGCGATGACGTAGGGGCCGCGCTCAAGGTACAGGTGGTTTTTGAGTTCGAGCGAGCCGGCATTGGGGGCTGTTTCGAAGGCTTTTTGTACGGTGGCAAAATAGCGGGCGTCGTTTGCCGGCTGCAGGACGAATGTTTTAGGTTCGTCGCGCAGGACATAGACTTTGCCTTTGCCGCAGGCGTATTCGCCCGTGGCCGGCGCCGCGTCGAGACCCAGCGTTTCAAACAGGTGCGCCGACGGGACGGGGTACGTCCTCTCGCCGGTATTCCACCATTCCATGACGGTCTGATAGGGGTCAATGTCCTGTCCGCAGTAGAGCAGCACGCCGCCGTTGCGTACCCATTGCGCGATGTGGTCGTGGTATTCGGGCTTCATGGGTTTCATGTTGGCGTAGGAAATGACGAGGACTTTCAGGCCGTTCCACGTGTCGGGGTAGCCGGTATTCTCGATATGAACGATCGATACCGGTATGCCCCGTTTCAGTAGCGGCAGCGTTTGTCCGTAGAAGTTGGAGAACTGCGGGTCGTCGTATCCGGCATGTGTCGGGAATTGTTGGAACATGAGCGAATTGGACATCAGTACGCCGATGCCGTGCGAGCCGTTGATGCGGTTGTCGGACAGCGGCATGTCGTTGAGCGTATTGATCATCACTTGCATTTGGGTGGAATAGAAGCGGGGGATTCGTTCTTTGGTGTCGCTCTCGGCGCTGGTTTTATAAAGACCTTCGTAAATGCGGTCGGGCCAGGGCATCACTTCGTAGTTGTCGATCATCGGGTAGAGGAGCTGGGCGGCAAAGGTGGCCTGGTAGTTCTTTTTGTAGTCGACCCAGTCGCGGGGCCAGTCTTCGATAGGGTCGGTGAGGAAGAACATTTTCCGTCCGGTGGGGCGGGTCATCGACTCCATCGAGCCGTATTCGAGGAAGGCGCTTTCGAATACCCGTTCTTTTTTCAGGCCGTTGAAGTAGGTAGGTTCGCGGGATGTGCCTGTCCATACTTGCGCGATGTAGCCGTCGACGCAGGAGAGCGACGCGAGGCTGGCTTCGGGGCTGACGATTCTCCACGACGAGTAGTTGACCAGCGAATGGGTAGGTACGTAGCAGCGGACATTCATTCCTTTGCTTTGGCCGTATGCTTTGGCGTAGGTAAATACGTCTTCCAATGCACGGTAGTAGAGGTAGTATTTCAGTTTGTGCGAGAGGTAGGTATTTTCGGGCGATTCGTGTTGGGGGCGCCAGGGGAATCCGTAGTAATCCTGCCATTCGCGGCGGAAAGCGTCGCTGTAGCCGGCGCGCATCCAAAATTCCGGTTCTTCCATGTAGATGGCGTCAATGCCTGCGTCGATGACTCGTTTGACGTGCCGTTCTTTCATATAGGTAAGGAAGTTTTTGGAGGGGACGATGTAGGGCACCATTCGTCCGTGCCAGATGGTATCGCCGCGGGCGGTTACCTGTCCTTCGTCGAGGTGTCGCTGGCCGTCCCAGCGTCCGGTGAAGTAGTCCTGATACTGTCCCCATGCAATGCCTGTCATAAAGTGGGTGATGTATCCGCGGTCGCGCCACGATTGCACCCGTTGTTCAAAGGGTGCGCGGCGGTTGTCGTTGACGCCGTAGACGATGGCTACGTCGGCGCGGACGTCGGTCGCGGGTTTCCATGCGCCGGAGGTTTGGAATGCCGTTTTTTCTTTTGTTGCCGTGCCGGATTGCGCCGCGGCAGGGTGGATGTGCATAGCAAGCATCCACAGGCAGGCGATGCCTGTCGTCAGGGTGTTTCTTTTTTTCATTGTCGGGGAGGGTTTACGTTGCGTCTATGGGATGATGACGCTTGTGATTTCGCTCCATGGGCCTTTGTCGCCGACCTGATTTTCCCAGCGCAGGGCGAAATAGAGGCGCCGTCCGCGGTCTTCGCCTTCGAATGAAAGGCGGAAGGGGGTCTTGGTGTCGATGGCCGAATGGATCAGTTCGCTCCAGTTAACCGGCGGCGTGTCGAGGATAGCCCATACGATTTCGACGCCGTGGACGCCGTGCGGTTTGCCCCGGCGTAGCGTCAGGGGGTCGTAAAATTGTACTTCGATGACGCCCGGCGACGGGGTAAGCGTTTTTGTATCGGGCACTGTCAACGGTACCGGAATCGGCATATGTCCGCTGCCTGAGGAGCGTTCGGGCAAGGCCATCCGCACCAGGTCGTTGTTAGTAACTAACGGGTTGCCCTTCAACGAAGCGTACAGGTTCCGATATTCCGGCTTAAACGCGTCTTCCTTTTCCTTGAGCGTTACGGTCATCGCGCGTGTACGTGTCGATACATCGCGCCATATATTAAACGCCGTATTGAAGTCGGTGTGCTTCGGCAGGAAGACGCCGTCGAGCCAGATGCCCAATGGCGTATCGTCGCTAAAGCCCATGCGGTTGCGGTTGTCTACTACGGTGATGTATTCTACCGTTTGGTTGGCCTGATCATATAAGGCCTCGTGGTTGTGTTTCATCCAATCTGATGCCATAATTTTTTAATTTTAATGTTTAACGTCTTTTTTTCAGTTTATTTGTTGTTGTTTTTAATTTCATTTGTTGCGCTCTTCAATTCAGTTGGAGAGTTCTTCAACTCAATTATTGCTCTCTTCAATTCAGTTGGAGAGTTCTTCAACTGAATTATTGCTCTCTTCAATTCAGTTGGAGAGTTC
>JAIRKX010000209.1 GCA_031259805.1 Prevotellaceae bacterium
CAACAGTAGGGGGAAGGGGATTTGCTTTGCGAACGGTATCTAGGTACCTATGACGAGCTTAATCTTGCTCCTTCCCGTTCTTCTGTTGATTACTTTGTTTATTTCACTCTCTTTTCATTCTATCCTTCAAATTTACGCCTTTTTTATGCACACTGCAAATATAGGATGACGTGCTTCGTCGCGGAGCCTGCCCCGAGCGTAGCGTGGGGGCTCCTCGTAATGACGGAGCAATGAATCGCCACATCATCACATATATTTTAGATGCGTCAGCCCTGGGGGGTGCCCCTATAGCTTAAAGGGGGATACTCCTATTAAGCATACCTTGTGACAATGCCATACGAAGCTGCACAGAAGAGACACCAGAGGCATAAAAAACCCCCGTTCAACATTTCGGCGAACGGGGGCGCGATTTATTTGTATGGATAAAATTACAGTCTACAGATGCCGATAGCACCCTTTACGCTCTGAAAAAACGGTTATTCTATGCTTGCCTGTTTTTCCGTGTCGGATTCCGCTTCTGTCTGTACCGGCGTCTCCGGTTGTACTGCTGTTTCGGGTTCAACGACAGATTCTACGGTTGCTGCCTGGGTAACGGGAGCCTGTCCTGTTTTTTCCTTTTTCGAGCGGCTGCGGCGCGTCGATTTTTTCGCTGACTTCTTGTCAGCGGCCAATGCTGCTTCGTTGAAATCAACCAGTTCGATCAGCGCCATGTCGGCGGCATCGCCTTGCCGGAAGCCGATTTTAAGGATACGGGTATAGCCCCCCGGACGGTCGGCCACGCGGGGCGCAACGGTACGGAACAATTCCGTTACGGCGTGCTTGTCTTTCAAATAACTGAATACAACGCGGCGCGAATGCGTGGTGTCGAACTTCGATTTGGTAATAAGCGGCTCTACATACACGCGCAACGCTTTGGCTTTGGCTTCGGTGGTAACAATACGTTTGTGTTGAATCAACGACGATGCCATGTTCGACAGCAATGCGTGCCGGTGCCCTGATTTTCTACTTAAATGGTTTACTTTTTTATTATGTCTCATAATTACTTAGTCTTTATCTAACTGGTATTTTTCTACATCCATTCCGAACGCCAGTTTCAGGCGGTCGAGCAACGCATCTAATTCGGTTAAGGATTTGCGTCCGAAATTCCGAAACTTCAGCAGATCGTTGCGTTCCAACTTGGCCAATTCGCCTAATGTTTCGATCTCGGCCGTTTTCAAACAATTCAACGCGCGTACTGACAGTTCGAGGTCAGCCAGTCTGGTTTTCAACAATGTCCGCATACGAAGGGTTTCTTCGTCGAATATATTCGCCCGGCGTTCTTCTATCGCATCGAGCGTAATCCGTTCATCGGAGAAAAGCATAAAGTGGAGTATCAGAATCTTTGCAGCGTCTTTCAAGGCTTCCGCCGGATGGATTGATCCATCGGTAGTGATTTCCACCATCAACTTTTCGTAGTCTGTTTTTTGTTCTACGCGCCAGTTTTCTACCGAATACTTTACATTTTTGATAGGCGTAAACAGGCTGTCGATCGGGATTAACCCAAACGGAGCGTCTTCCGGCTTATTTTCTTCGGCCGATACATAGCCGCGGCCTTTGCCTATGATCAAGTCGATCTGTAACTTTACAGTCGGGTCTAACTGACATATCAGTAAATCGGGGTTTAATACTTTAAACGACGAGAGATGTTTTGCCAAATCGCCTGCCGTTAATTTATCGCGCCCTATGACGGTTATTTGAATTTTTTCTCCATCTATGCCGTCCACCATTTGTTTAAAGCGGATTTGTTTAAGATTGAGAATAATATCCACCATGTTTTCAATCACCCCCGGGATGGTTGCAAATTCATGATCTACGCCAGTTATTTTGACTGCCGTAATAGCAAATCCTTCCAACGATGAGAGGAGGATGCGGCGCAAGGCATTGCCTACCGTGATTCCGTACCCCGGTTCAAGCGGGCGGAATTCGAACCGTCCGAACGTTTCGGTCGATTCGAGCATGATTACTTTATCTGGTTTTTGAAATGCTAAAATTGCCATTATATAAATTATTTAGAGTACAATTCTACGATTAATTGTTCCTTGATATTTTCGGGTATTTCCGTACGGTCGGGGCGGCTGAGGAACTTGCCCGACAGAGACGTAATGTCCCATTCCAACCATGGATATTTACATCCCGTATTGACATTGTCTTGAATGACTTCCAGCGCTTTCGAGCGTTCGCGCACGCCTACTGCATCGCCCGGTTTTACAAGGTTTGAGGGGATGTTGCAAATTTTCCCATTGAGCACAATGTGCCGGTGGGTTACCAGTTGGCGGGCGGCCGCGCGGGTGGGCGCAATGCCTAAGCGGTAGACGATGTTATCTAACCGGCTTTCGAGCAGAAACAGCAAATTTTCCCCTTTGCGGCCTTTCATGCGCGACGCCTTGTCGTATAAATTACGAAATTGACGTTCGAGCAATCCGTAAGTGTACTTTGCTTTCTGCTTTTCCTGTAACTGTATCCCGTATTCCGATACTTTTTTACGTTTTTTACCCAAACCATGTTGCCCCGGAGGGTAGGTTTTGCGTTCATAATTTTTGTCCGCGCCGTAAATCGGTTCGCCGAACTTACGCGCAATTTTTGTTGTTGGTCCTGTATATCTTGCCATAATTTGTTGCCGCTGGTAACCCGTTGCCGCCGGGGTTATTTTAGTAAGCTAATGCTTTAACCTTTGAGTTTTAGCGGGCAGTAGACAGGGACAATCGGTCGTTGATTGTATACTGCTACTGCGTACTACTTATACTCTACGACGTCCTTTCGGACGGCAGCCGTTGTGCGGCAAAGGGGTAACATCTATAATTTCCGTAACTTCAATGCCTGCTCCGTTCACCGTCCGGATAGCAGCTTCGCGGCCCGAGCCGGGGCCTTTCACATACGCTTTCACTTTACGCAATCCTAAATCGAAAGCCACTTTTGCACAATCTTCGGCGGCGGTTTGAGCGGCATAGGGCGTATTCTTTTTCGAACCGCGGAATCCCATCTTACCTGCCGACGACCAACTGATTACTTGCCCATCGCTGTTGGCGAGGGTTACAATCACATTGTTGAAGGTAGAATGTACATGCAATTGTCCATTTGCATCTACTTTTACCACTTTTTTCTTGTTGGTATTTGTTGTCTTTTTTGCCATAGTTACTTATTATTTAGTTGCTTTCTTTTTGTTTGCCACTGTTTTCTTTCTTCCTTTGCGGGTACGGGCGTTATTTTTGGTTGTTTGTCCGCGTACAGGCAGCCCCAACCGATGCCGGATGCCGCGATAGCACCCGATATCCATCAGGCGTTTGATGTTTAACTGAATGCTCGAACGCAACTCACCTTCAATTTTATACCCGCCTTGCTGGATAATAGAACGAATGGCGGTTATTTGTTCGTCGTTCCAATCTTTTACTTTGGTATTGAAATCAATACTTGCCTGCGAAAGAATCTGCTGTGCCGTACTGCGGCCAATGCCGTAGATATAGGTCAACCCGATTTCTCCGCGTTTGTTTTTTGGTAAATCAACTCCGGCTATACGTGCCATATTTATTCAACTGTTTAAAATTTCTAACTTTGTTTAACCTTGACGCATTTTAAATTTCGGCGTTTTTTTGCATATCACATACAAGCGGCCTTTGCGCTTCACAATTTTGCAATCTTCGCTGCGTTTTTTGATGGATGCTTTTACTTTCATAGCTTTTATTTTTATTCTCTAATTATACATTTTATACATTGTTATTTTTAATACTCTTTTATTTATAGCGGAACGAAATTCGTCCTTTCGACAAATCATACATCGACATTTCAACGCGCACCCTGTCGCCCGGCAGGATACGGATATAGTGCATCCGCATCTTTCCCGAGATGTGCGCAATAATCACATGGCCGTTGTCGAGTTCTACGCGAAACATCGCATTCGACAAGGCTTCGATTATTGTTCCGTCTTTTTCTATGGCTACCTGTTTTGCCATGTATTGTATTATTCTCTTTTTATTTTGTTTATATTAAAAATATATCTTTCCATTTTTATTCAACCGGCGGATGCTCTTCGGCCATTTCCTGTTCAATAAACGCAAATGTAGAAAGCACTTCCGCTTGTCCTTTTCTCACTACTACCGTTAATTCGTAATGCGCCGACCGCTTACCGTCTTTGGTATGCAGTGTCCATCCGTCGTTATCGAAAAATACCTCTTGAGTTCCTTCGTTAATCATCGGCTCAATGCAAATCACCATCCCATTTTGCAGGCGTTTGCCGTTACCGCGGTGTCCATAGTTGGGCACATCGGGTTTTTCGTGCAGGCGGCGGCCTAAAGCATGTCCCGTCATTTCGCGCACCACCCCGTAATGGAATTGCTCTACGTGGCTTTGCACCGCAGACGCAATATCGCCGATTCGGTTTCCGACAATTGCTTGTTCGATTCCTTTGAACAGCGATTCTTTGGTTACGCGCATCAGTTGTCGGGCGGCGGCGTCCACTTCTCCTACGGCAAACGTATAAGCCGAATCGCCACAATAGCCTTTGTAGTACGTGCCGCAATCGACCGACACGATATCGCCTTCCTTCAGGCGGTAGTCCGACGGGATGCCGTGTACCACTACATCATTTACCGACAAGCACAACGCATTGGGGAATCCGTTATAGTTCAGAAAAACAGGTATAGCACCATGATCGCGGATATAAGTTTCGGCCAACCGGTCTAATTCCCGCGTAGTAACGCCGGGGGCTATCCGTTTTCCCACTTCGGCCAACGTTTTTGATACTAACAACGCATTTTCGCGCAACAGCGCTACTTCGTCGTCGGATCGTAAATGTATCATTCTTGTCAAAGATCTAAAATCGGGCAAAGATAAAACAGTTCGGGAACATTTGCAAATTTTCCTGCCATTTTTCTTATTCCGTTATCCATTTCTTCCTTTCAACCGGCCTGTTTTCATCAATCCATCGTAGTGGCGGTTGAGCAGGTGGCTTTCTATTTGTTGCAACGTATCCAATACCACACCTACCATAATGAGTAACGAGGTGCCGCCATAGAAGTACGCAAACTGGTTGTTAATGTTCAGCAGCATGGCAAACGCCGGCAAAATGGCGATAATCGCCAGAAATATAGAGCCGGGTAATGTAATGCGCGACATAATGTTGTCGAGGTATTCAGCTGTCTTTTTACCGGGTTTGACGCCCGGTATAAATCCGCTATTCTTCTTCATTTCTTCCGCCATCATATTCGGGTTCACCGTAACAGCCGTATAGAAATAAGTGAAAACAATAACCAGAATAGCATAAATAAAGTTATACCAGAAACCGACATGGTTGCTCAACGCGGCAGCAATGCCTTGTGTGGCACTGAATCCAGAAAACATCAACGGAATAAACATCAGCGCTTGGGCGAAGATGATAGGCATTACACCGGCAGCGTTTATTTTCAGCGGGATGTATTGACGCACGCCGCCATATTGTTTGTTTCCGACAATTCGTTTGGCGTATTGCACGGGTATTTTGCGCGTCCCCTGCACAAGGGCGATAGTTACGGCAAATACCAGCATTAGCACAATTAATTCAACAATCAGCATCAGGATACTACCTGTCGATTCGTTGATGCGTGAACCGGCTTCGGCCAAAAAGGCAAAAGGCAACCGTGCGACGATACCAACGGTAATAATCAACGAAATCCCGTTGCCGATACCGCGGTCAGTAATGCGCTCGCCGAGCCACATGACAAACATCGTTCCACCGATAAGTATAATAATCGAGCTAAACCCGAAGCCGCTAAATACTACATTCCATATAGAAGTAGGCGCGCCTAACAGAAACGCCTGCGCCGGAATTTGCGATTGCAAATTCATCAAGTAGGCCGGTGCTTGCACAATTAAAATCAGAATTGTCAGATAGCGGGTCAGCTGGTTCATTTTCCGGCGACCGCTTTCGCCTTCGCGTTGCAGGCGCTGGAAGTACGGCACCATCATCCCCAACAACTGGATGACGATAGACGCCGAAATGTAGGGCATAATCCCCAGCGCAAAGACAGAGGCATTCCCGAAAGCGCCCCCCGAAAAGATGTTAAGCAGGCCCAACAACCCTTCCTGCGCTTGTTGTGCAAAATCCGAATTAATCAACAGGTTTGCGTCAATGCCGGGAAGCACTACAAAACTGCCCAAACGGTAAACCAATATCAGCAATATGGTGTAAATAATACGCCGCCGCAGGTCTTCAATCTTGAAAATGTTTTGTATGGTGGAAATAAACTTTTTCATTGTGCCTGCAAATTATAGTTTAGTAGCAACCCCTTGTTGCGCTTCAATAGCGGCGATGGCTGCTTTCGAAAAAGCATGCGCCGTAACATTCAGTTTGGCGGTCAGTATGCCGTTGCCAAGAATTTTGATACGGCTGTTTTTCGATGCCAAACCGGACTGGATCAATGTTTCGACCGTAATGTCGGTAGCCGCCGTTTTGTCGGCAATAGCTTGCAGCGTCGAAATGTTGATGGCCTTGTATTCTATGCGGTGGATGTTGTTAAACCCGAATTTCGGCAAACGGCGTTGCAAGGGCATTTGTCCGCCTTCAAATCCTTTCTTGTGCGAATACCCCGAACGCGATTGCGCACCTTTGTGCCCGCGCGTAGAAGTGCCTCCACGCCCTGATCCTTCGCCGCGGCCAATACGTTTGTTTTTTCGTGTCGAACCCTTTGCGGGTTTTAAATTTTGTAATGTCATACTATCACTTTTTTTAGCTGGCGCCGGCTGTGTTGCCGACTCGCGCGATAACGGAACGCCCGCCATCAGTTTATTATTTTATTGCTTCTATTGTAACTAAATGCCGTACTTTTTCGACCATACCCAGCGTAACAGGGTTTACTTCCCGTACTACGGTTTGACGGATACGGTGCAACCCCAGTGAAGCCAGCGTAGCTATCTGGCGTTCGGTTGCACTGTTTTTACTTTTTACCTGCGTAATTTTCAATGTTGCCATACTATCAAATACTTATCCTTTAAATACTTTTTCAATCGGTACGCCACGAACGCCGGCTACCGTATACGCATCGCGCAATTCCAACAAGGCATTGACGGTTGCTTTTACTAAGTTGTGCGGGTTCGATGAACCTTTCGATTTGGCCAGCACGTCGTGGATACCGGCGCTTTCGAATACAGCGCGCATAGCGCCCCCGGCTTTCACTCCCGTACCGGGCGCCGCCGGTTTCATAAACACTTGTGCGCCGCCGAACTTCGCTACTTGCTCATGCGGAATGGTACGTTTGTTTAACGGAATTTTCACCAAATTCTTTTTAGCGTCTTCGACGCCTTTGGCAATAGCGGACGATGCTTCGCCCGCTTTGCCAAGCCCGTAACCTACCACGCCGTTTTCGTCGCCTACCACGACAATAGCGGCAAAACTGAAATGACGTCCCCCTTTGGTTACTTTGGTTACACGCTGAACAGCAACCAGCCGTTCTTTCAGTATCAAATCGGTTATTTTTACTTTTTTTACATTTATCGTTGCCATAATCGTCGATTTAGAATTTAAGACCACCTTCACGGGCAGCGTCTGCCAAACTTTTTACTCTACCGTGGTATAGATACCCGCCGCGGTCGAACGAAACGGTGGTAATGCCTTTGGCGACGGCGCGTTCGGCAGCCAGCTTTCCCACTAATGCAGCCGATTCGATACCCGGTTTACCTTTTACTGTTTCGCCGACTGTCTTTTCGGTCGACGAAGCGCCGGCCAGTGTTACGCCGGCGACATCATCAATAAATTGGACATAGATTGACTTGTTACTGCGGAATACCGACATACGTGGACGTTCGGCTGTGCCTTTTACCACCTTGCGGATACGATATTTAATTCGCTGTCTTCTTTCTATTTTAGTTAATGCCATACTACGTTTCTCCTACCTATTTAGCGCCTGCCGATTTGCCGGCTTTACGACGCAATTGTTCTCCTACAAATTTAATCCCTTTTCCTTTATAAGGTTCGGGCGCCCGCAATGAGCGGATTTTGGCAGCCACCAATCCAATCAGTTGTTTATCGTGGCTTTTGAGAGTCAGTACAGGGTTCGTCCCCTTCTTAACTGCTTCGGCAGTTGCTTTGACTTCTTTGGGAATCTCAAAATAAATATCGTGAGAGTAACCCAAACTGAATTGCAGCAACTGCCCGTTGACTTCTACGCGATAACCTACGCCGACTAATTCTTGTCGAATGGTATAGCCTTGCGATACACCGGTTACCATATTTTGTATCAATGCGCGGTAAAGGCCGTGCATCGATCGGTGGCGGGGCTGGTCGGTCGGCCGGCTTACCGTCACCGTGCTTCCCTCTACGGTTACATTGATGTCTGCATCTACCTTTTGGTGCAGTTCACCGAGCGGGCCTTTAACCACAACCACATTGCCGGCATCAACTCTTACGATTACGGCTTGTGGCAGGTTTACAGGTAATTTTCCTATTCGTGACATCTTTTTTAATTTATTTATTTTATTCTTTTAAATGTGGCATACTCGTAAGTTGCCACGTTTTCTTCTACGCCAAACAACGTCAACTCGTTTTGCTTATTGAATTGACCTGTAAAAACGGTTGCTCCTTTTCCATCGTCGGTCTTTTCATAGAAAAACATATCAATCCCATATCCCTGTTCATAGGCATAGCGCCGCACATTTACGCCGTATGCATTTTTGCGACCATTGCTGATGGAACAAGTTTCGGCATCATCAAACCGCAACTCAATAACAAGATCATCTGTTTCGTGCTTCCACACGGTACTTACAATTGTGTCGTTGTCTTCGGTTGTTTTGTTACAATTTGAAAATGAAATAGCCAATCCCATTGCCACAAACAACGGCCACAGTTTTCTGTACCGGAAAGATTGATGTTTATTCATTGTTCATTCATTTATACGTTAGCGCATCCGTTTAATTTAATACACATAACACAGCACTTCGCCACCGACGTTTTGCGCAACGGCTTCCTTATCGGTCATCACTCCTTTGGAGGTGGAAAGGATGGCGATACCCAACCCGTTCAACACTCGCGGCATGTTTTGCACATCGGTGTAGGTACGCAAGCCCGGCGTACTTATTCGTTTCAGCGCTTTGATGGCCGGACGTTTGCTGTCCGGATGATATTTCAGCGCTATTTTAATGGTGTTAAAAGGGCTTCCTTCCACTATCTTATAGGCAAGGATATAACCTTTTTCGTGTAGGATACGTGTAAGTTCCTGTTTCATTTTCGAGGCGGAAATTTCTACCGTTTTATGTCCGGCGCTCACCGCGTTACGAATTCTTGTCAAAAAATCTGCTATTGGATCAGTCATTGTTTTATATTTTTAATTTCAACGTTTTTAACGTCCGATATCCGTTTTAAATTTTAAATTATGCATCATTTGTTATCAAGTCTTGCCTTCTTTTGTGCATTTCGATTTATAAATAAATATGACATTAAAGTAAGACACACCCCGTTAAGATAGTAATAAACCATAAGTGAACGATGACATCTGCCCGGTCCATATTAGCAATCATGTAAATCAAAGCCAGAATGAGGATAGAAACGCCTACACCTAACAACAATTTGCCGACTGTGGTTAAGTTAGACTCCTTTTTTCTTGACTGTATGAACACTGAACATTCCATCATTTACGAGTTTTAAATCAATCTTTTTCTCTTTTACCAGCTCGCTTTCCGAATGCCCGGAATCAATCCTTGGCTGGCCATTTCGCGAAACTGGATGCGACTGACGCCAAAGATACGCATATAGCCTTTCGGTCGTCCGGTCAACGAACAGCGGTTGTGCTGGCGTATCGGGTTGGCGTTTCGGGGCAGTTTGGCTAACAATGCCCAAGCTTCCGCATGGTCGATTTCGCCTTTTTTCAGCCGATCGGCTATCGCTTCTCTTTTTCCGGCATATTTGGCTGCTAGCTTTGCACGCTTCACTTCACGCGCTTTCATGGATTCTTTTGCCATAGTATATTATTTCTTGTTAGTCTTAAATGGTAACCCAAATTCCCGCAATAGTGCATAGGCTTCTTCGTCGCGTTCGGAGGTGGTGATAAACGATACTTCCACCCCTAATATCTTTGTAATTTTGTCGATGTCTATTTCGGGGAAAATAATTTGTTCCTTGATGCCCAATGTATAATTTCCGTGTCCGTCGAACTTGTTGGAAATACCATTGAAGTCGCGGATACGCGGCAACGATACGGAAATTAGGCGGTCTAAAAATTCGTACATTTTCGAGGCGCGCAAGGTTACTTTGACGCCGATAGGCATGTCTTTACGCAATTTAAAGTTCGAGATGTCTTTCTTCGAAAATGTCTGCACAGCTTTTTGACCGGCAATAGTAGTTAACTCGTTTTGCGCTACTTCAATCAACTTTTTATCGCCTACTGCTGCGCCGACGCCCTGGTTAATCACTATTTTCTCCAATCGCGGAACTTGCATAATGTTTTTATATCCAAATTCCTTCATGAGATTGGGGATGATTTGTTCACGGTATTTTTTTTGCAGCGCCGGGATATATCCCTTCGGAGTCGCCGGTTGCTGTGCGGCTTCTTTTTTTGCCGGCGCTGCTTTGGGCGCTGCCTTAGCTCCTTCTTTTTGTGCCATTATTTAATCTCCTCTCCTGATTTTTTTGCGTAACGAACTGATTTACCCTTATCGTTCAACCGGCGACCGATGCGAGTCGCGCTGCCCGATGAGGGATCGACTACTTGTAGATTGGAAATGTGAATCGACGCTTCCTGTTCGATAATTCCGCCCTGCGGATGTTTCGCGTTGGGCTTGGTATGTTTTTTTACCATATTAATTCCTTCTACAATGGCGCGGTTTTTATCGGTAAGCACTTCCAGTACTTTTCCTTTTTTGCCGCGGTCGTCACCGGCATTGACATAGACGGTGTCGCCTTTTTTAATGTGTAATTTCTTTTTCATCATATTACCTCCGGCGCTAAAGAAACTATTTTCATGTAATTATCGCGCAATTCGCGGGCAACGGGTCCAAAGATACGAGTGCCGCGGACTTCCCCCTGATTATTGAGGAGCACGCAGGCATTATCGTCAAAGCGAATATAAGAGCCGTCGGCGCGACGGATTTCCTTTTTCGTGCGTACGATAACGGCTTTGGATACCGTTCCTTTTTTAGCGTCGCCGCTGGGGATGGCGCTTTTAATCGACACAACGATTTTGTCGCCAATACTGGCATACCGGCGACGAGTTCCGCCAAGCACCCGGATGCAAAGCACTTCTTTGGCGCCGCTGTTGTCGGCTACTGTTAGTCGTGTTTCTTGTTGTATCATAACTTTATTTCACTTTTTCTACTATTTCTACTAATCGCCAACGTTTGGTTTTACTCAACGGGCGGGTTTCCATGATGCGGATAGTATCGCCTTCGCTGCATTCGTTTTTCTCGTCGTGGGCGACAAATCTCGTGGTTTTATTTACGAATTTTCCGTAAATAGGATGTTTAACCTTACGTTTAACGGCAACAATAACGGATTTTTCCATTTTGTTGCTTACCACTATACCTATTCTTTCTTTACGAAGATTTCTTTCCATCGTCGAATTAGTTTATTTCTTCTCTTTCTTTTTGGCGCAAAATAGTGAGCATACGCGCAATGTTTCTGCGATTTTTACTTATTTTCGAGGTGTCCTCTACAGGTGAAACGGCATGGTTATTTTTTTGGCGGACATAATGCGCTTTTTCCGTTTCTATACGTTCCCGCAAGTCTTTTATCGAAAGTTCCCGTGCTTCTGGCGTTTTCATTGTGTTATTCTTATTATTCGGTATAATCTCTGCGCACTACAAATTTGGTAGTTACAGGCAATTTTTGGGCGGCCAGCCGGAGCGCTTCTTTGGCTATGGCGATAGGTACGCCTTCGGCTTCAATTAAAATACGACCGGGTGTAACGGGGCAAACAAAGCCTTCGGGAGCTCCTTTTCCTTTACCCATGCGTACTTCGGCCGGCTTTTTGGTGAACGGTTTGTCGGGGAACACGCGAATCCATATCTGACCTTCACGTTTCATGTGACGTACCACCGCCTGCCGGGCAGCTTCTATTTGTTGGCCGGTAAGCCAACACTTTTCGAGGGTCTTAATCCCAAACGAACCAAACGATAACTCGTGTCCGCGGTGGGCTATTCCTTTCATACGGCCTTTTTGCTGCCGTCTGAATTTGGTTTTTTTTGGTTGTAACATTTTTTAACGTTTAATCTTTAGCTTACATTTATTTTTTGCTTCGGTGTTCCCGTTTTATTACCTTCAAAAGACGCATATTCAGCCATTTTGCTTCTTTTAAACAATACAAATATCTTAACGTCAAATAAATATACTGTTTTCTTGTAAAAAAACGGACTGCAAAGGTAGCACATTATTTTGAATTTACAAACAAGTTATGCACATTTTTTTACTTTTTACTTTTTCCGGTGGGGAATGGATTCCCGAATCCGCCATGAAAACCGGCGACAACCCTCTGTATCTCTCTGTGCTTCTCTGTGTATCTCCTTGCGCTCTGTGTAATATGCCCCAAGTTACACAGAGAAGCACAGAGGCTCACAGAGAGACACGGAGGGCAATGCTTTAAAATAAGGTGCCGTTCTCCGCTTCGGGCGACTCCGGAAGCCAGAAAATTTCCTTCCGTGTATAAGTAAATTTACATACGTATGGAAAAAAACTTTCTCCCGTATGCAAATAAATTTATGTACGGGAGGAAATTTATTTCCACACGTGCGCCGCTACAGAGACCGGCTACGCCTTCTCAAACCGGATGCTTTCGATGGCCTGCTTGAGCGCTACGCTGGATTAACTTGTATTTCATATCTTTCTAAATTTGTACTCCCTGCTGACAGGAAGCGGGTAGCATTGTTTGTCTGAACATTGAATGCTTTTTGTTTATTGATTTGCAGTTATGGCCGTATCCACCGTCCAGTATCGACTCTCCGCGATGCTTGGGGTGCAGTCGGATGTGCCCGCGCCGTTGTTTTTTGGGTTGTTGTAGATATACACCGTTTTCGCACCCGGGTTGCTGTGCAGCGTGCCGAACAGGGCGTTGAGCGCCGTGGCGGTAAACTGGTTGCTCTGTACGCGCAAGTCCGTTAAGGCCGTATTGGCGCTCATGTCCAATGTAGTTAATGCATTATTGAAACACCACAGACGGGTTAGCGCGGTATTGGCGCTTACGTCCAATTCGGTCAATAGATTGGAATAGCAACGCAAGTCGGTTAGCGCGGTGTTAGCGTTCACGTCCAATGTGTCCAACCGA
>JAIRKX010000012.1 GCA_031259805.1 Prevotellaceae bacterium
GTATAAGGATATTATAAAAATGAGAGAAATAAAATTAGCGCCGGAAAAAAGAGCGGCGCCGGACGATAGAAATGATTAAAAATAAGAGAGTGGAAAAAAAGAAAAGGGATTTTGATTAACTTAAAGAGTTAATCAAAAATCACAGATGTCAAAGAAGCGATGACAAAGATATGCTTTTTCTGAAAACCGACCAAAAAATTTTTAAAAAGAGTACCTTTCCAATTGTCGCATCATTATTGCTAACCCAAAGCGCTCGAAGGGCGAGACCCAATGTCATCAATTTAAGTCCTAAAAGTTATAGCAAAGGGCGTCCCGTAGGAATGCAGGAAACAAAAATCCTTAAATTGATAACATTGGGGTGAAACAATGACGATGCGACAATTTGAAATGCACCCCTTGCGTTACACGCGTTTTGCTACTTGCCGGAAATGTTGTACCTTTCGGAACTAAAAGTTGAGCTATGCAATTTATTCCTGAAAAATATAGTCTTCCCGATGCGCCGATGCAGCCATTTATTGATGTGGCCGAAATCGAACGGTATTTGCAATCGGCGCGTGGCGATATGGCCTGCGTGCAGGATGTCGTTCGTAAATCGCTTGCTAAGCGCCGTCTTTCATTGCCTGAGGTGGCCGTATTGCTGAATGCGGAAAGTCCCGAAGCCGTCCGGTTTATTAAAGAAGCGGCGCAGACGTTGAAAACAGCCGTGTATGGTAATCGCATTGTGCTGTTTGCGCCGTTGTACGTGGGCAATTATTGTGTAAACGATTGCACGTATTGCGGCTTTCGCGCGACCAACGACGCAGCGGTGCGTGTTACGCTGGACACGCAGCAATTGATTCGCGAGGTGGAAGCCCTCGAAGATCACGGGCAAAAGCGATTGATTTTAGTGTTCGGCGAACATCCCGGATACACGCCGGAATATATCGCCGAAACGGTGCGGACGGTCTATGCAGTCAAAAAAGGGCGTGGCGAAATCCGGCGTGTGAATATCAACGCCGCCCCGCTGGACATCGCCGGTTTCCGGACGGTGAAAGCGGCGGGTATCGGCACGTATCAGATTTTTCAGGAAAGCTATCATCCGGAGAGCTATAAAATGTATCACCCACGCGGGCCGAAAAGGGCATATGCCAACCGGCTGACGGCGCTCGACCGGGCGCTGGAAGCGGGATTGGATGATGTGGGTATCGGCGCTCTGTTCGGTTTATACGACTGGCGGTTTGAAGTGATGGCGCTGGTGCGGCATACGAATCATTTGGAAGCATGCTATAACATAGGGCCGCATACGATTTCATTCCCCCGGTTGCAAGCCGCCTCACATGTCGATACGGACGGGCGGTTCGCCGTGCCGGACGAGGTCTTTACGCGGCTGGTCGCTATCCTGCGGCTGGCAGTGCCTTATACCGGCTTGATTTGCACCGCCCGCGAAGGCGAGGCTGTCCGGCGTGAGGTGTTGTGCTACGGCGTTTCCCAAATCGACGGCGGCACTAAACTGGAATTGGGCAGCTATGCCGCCGCGCCACACAGCGTACAGAACCTCCACCGGGAGCAATTTCAAATCAACGATGCGCGGACGCTGGCCGAAGTCGTCGACGAATTGCTCGACGGCGGTTTTATCCCTTCGTTCTGTACGGCCTGCTATCGCAAAGGGCGAACAGGAGAGCATTTTATGGAATTTTCGATGCCCGGCTTCATCAAGCGATTTTGTACGCCCAATGCGGTATTCACTCTGGCGGAATATTTGGAAGATTATGCCGACAGCGCACTCAAGCAAAAAGGATATGCGCTTATAGAAAAAAACGTAGCGGCCATTACCGAAGACGTCGTCCGTGCCGCCGTCCGCAACCGTCTGCAATGTATACGGGACGGGGTGCGTGATGTGTGCCTTTAATGAGTTTTGGATTTACATATAACACATGAAAAAGATTCCCGATACCTTTACGCTTGTTTTTTTTCTGCTGGTTGGCGCGGCGGCGCTTACATGGATTGTTCCCGGCGGCGAATATCTGCGCGAAACGCAGGACGTCAACGGCGTGCCGCAGACGGTCGTGGTGGCCGATTCTTATCATCCGGTCGCCGGACAGCCGCAGACATGGCAGATTCTTTCAGCCTTCTTTCAAGGCTTTGTCGATAAGGCCGACATCATTATTTTTATCCTGATTGTCGGCGGCGCGTTCTGGATGCTTAATCAAAGCCGCGCGATAGCAGTCGGTATAGCCGCATTCCTGCGGTGGACGCAGCGTCTCGAGCGGTATAAGCGTCTGCGGGCAGTAGACATCAATAGCGTTATTCTTTCGTTGATAGTTATCCTGTTCAGCTTGTTTGGCGCGATATTCGGGATGAGTGAAGAAACGATTGCATTTACGGTTATTTTCGTGCCGCTGGCTATTTCGATGGGCTATGATTCGATTACCGGCGTGGGCATTTGCTATATGGCGGCACATGTCGGTTTTGCGGGCGCTATGACCAATCCGTTTACGGTTGGCGTTGCGCAGGGGATGGCCGGACTGCCACTATTTTCGGGACTGGAATACCGGCTGGTGTGCTGGGTACTGCTGACGCTGGTATTCCTTATGATCATCCTGCACTATGCCAACCGCGTTAAGAAATCGCCGCAACGCTCGCCGGTCTATAAGATCGACGAATACTGGCGCGCTCGCATGAATGCAGTCGGGCAGGATGCGCCAGTCGACTATCATACGCCGCGTGCCGCATGGATTACGGGCGTCGTCCTTACGGGAATAATGGCCGTCGCCGCTGTGCATTCGCCGACAACGACTATTGCTGTGGGCGCCTTGCGGTTTTCCGCACCGGTATTGCCTGTGCTTGCCGGATTGTTCGGACTGACGGCTTTTGTTGCCTTGCGGAAATCAGTACATTTTTTTATTTTAGATCTGTTGGTTTTTACCGTGCTGTACCTTATCGTCGGCGTGCTGGGCTATGGATGGTATGTCATGGAGATAGCCGCTCTTTTTTTGGCGATGGGGCTGTTCGCCTGCATGGCCAACGGGTTGAAGGCCGGCGTTACTACTAAATTATTCCTCGAAGGTGCGCGGGACATCCTGAATCCAGCGCTGGTAGTAGGATTGGCAAGCGGTATCATCGTACTCCTGCAGGACGGGAAAGTGATTGACACGATCCTTTACGGCGTGTCGCAAGCGATGACAGGCATCGGCGAGACGGCGTCGGTGGCGGTAATGTACGTATTTCAGACGGCGTTGAATTTAGTCATGCCCTCGGGTTCAGCTAAAGCGGCGCTAACGATGCCGCTACTGTCGCCCTTTTCCGATTTGATACACGTATCGCGGCAAACCACTGTGCTGGCATTTCAGTTCGGCGATGGTTTTACGAATATGATTACGCCCGTCTCCGGCGTCCTGCTCGGATGTTTGGGGATTGCCCGGATCCCGTATGCCGTATGGCTGCGGTGGGTATTTAAATACATCTTGCTGTTCGTAGCGCTGGGATTCGTATTGTTGCTGCCTACGCTGGTCTGGTCGTTCAATGGGTTTTAGGAAGTGAGGGGCGATGTCTGAACTGTGATTGATGTAATTTTTATGATTGCCAAAGATTACCTTATAGTCTTAAATGATAAAATATGTACTGTTACCGCCACCGCCACAATCAGCAGCAATATCCGTATCCAAAGCAGTTCGACAAAATAAGCCGACAACAAAATACTCGCCCAAAGGAACGCCACAGAAAAGATTTTTTCTTTCTTTCGAATTCCTTTATATTGTAGCCAGTCGCGTAACGGCTTGCCGATAAAAGGATGATGCAGCAATTTATCCTTCCACTTCGGGGCACTGCGGGCAAAGCAAAATGTCGCTAACAGCAAAAACGGCACAGTCGGCAACACCGGCAAAAACATGCCCAACACGCCAAGCGCCACTGCCAATACCCCGCCACTAACCCAAAGAAGACGCATTGAATTGAATATTGAACTGACTATGCCTTTCCGTCGAACACAAAGCAGGCATCGCCACAAAGGAATACATCTGTAATTATGCCATTGCGGCAGGTAAAATCAACCTTTAGCAGGCCGCCGCGAGCTTGCAGTTCGATGTGGCAAGTTTGTCCGTCAATCGGCGGTTGCTGCGCATATTGTATTGCAATGGCTGCAGCCACGTTACCTGTTCCGCAAGCCAGCGTTTCGTCTTCTACGCCGCGCTCGTAGGTGCGAATAAAGCAACCTTGCGGCGTTTGTTGTACAAAATTGATATTTGCACCACCGTCGCCGGTACATTGCGGGTTGTAACGGAGGGCGCGAGCTTCGGAAATAATGTCCATGCCCTCAATATCGTCGACAAAGCGAACGAGATGCGGCGAACCGGTATTCAGGAAATAATCGTCGCCGCGCTTTTCCACATGAGGCACATCGGCCATTTGCAAACGAATAAGATAGTGATTGCCGTTTGCGGTCAATATCTCTGCCGAGTGTATGCCGTCAACAGCACGGAAAACATATTTTTCTCTGGCGACCATCGTCCGGTGGGCAAACGCGACGATACAGCGTCCACCGTTGCCGCACATAGTACCCTCGCGCCCGTCGGAGTTATAGTAGCGCATGGTAAAATCTTCTTGCCCGACCGGGTTTTCCAACAAAATTAATCCGTCGGCGCCTATGCCGAAATGACGGCGACATAATCCGGCAATCGTTTTTTCTGTCAAGGAGGAGAATAACCATGAGCGGTTGTCTATTATGATAAAATCATTACCCGCCCCGTGGTATTTCGAAAAAGATAGTTGCATGTCAAAATAATTTTCGCAAAGGTAACAAAACTATTTACAATTGTGAGGTTCTATGGCAGGGCTGACGCATCTAAAATATATTCGTTTTCACTGGTCGATAGAAAATTCCCTGCACCGGGCGCTTTGCACGGCCTTGCGTCAAGGAGCAGATTCCTCCGCATAGTTGTCCCCCGCTGGCGGGGGTGCCCGAAGGGTGGGGGTGGATTTAACAATTAACAACGATGCCCGTAGGACACCCATATCAATAGATAGCAACCCTACCCCCCGCCCGCCTTCCCCGTAGGGGATTAATGAATTAACAATGAATTAACAATTGACAATCTCTACTGGTGCGTTAAATTTGATTGATATTAAATAAAGTAAGTTGTTCGTTGACATTTTGGTTGATTTGAGTTTCTGTAAGTAGCTTA